>JANNSW010000569.1:0-22920 GCA_031403055.1 Hyphomicrobiaceae bacterium
CGAGATCGTCGGCAAGCCGGCAGTGGCGCGTGACATCGTTGTACAACTGGCGGCGAGGCGCGAGGCGATCCTGGCCCGGCGAGCCCTGCTAGCGCGGTGCCCGAGGGTCCTGTTCGAGTATTGCGTGTGCATCAAGTACCACCCGGACCCGGCTCGCCGCTTCGCCAATCCCGGTCGGTTCGTCATGGCAGGCGGACACCTCGCACCGGAGCTGATCCGGCTGAGCGGGGGCGAGCCGCTGTTTGCCCAGCCGGGCGACACTGTCGCCTGGACCGATTTCAAGGCCATTCGGGAGGCTGAGCCCGATATGGTCTTGGCGTTCGATTGCAATGGTTGCCCCAATGCAATGACGCACCCGGTTCCTGCGCGTCCGGGATGGTCGGAGCTGACGGCGGTCTGCGACCACTCCGTGTATCGACCGCGCAGGAACATCGCCAATCCCAATCTGTGCTACCCGGCGGCACTCGACGAGTTGCTGGACTTGATGGACAGATGGGACCGAGCTCATCGTCAGAGTTGATTGGCGGCTGGCGATCGACCACAACCAACGCTTCCCTACCCGCCCACCCGGCATCCCGGACGCACGCGAGTGCGAACCGGGATCTACACCGCACGCACCGCCCTGCAGGCGTGATCCTCTCCGCCGTCCGGGATGCCGGGTGCGGGGTCGGTCGAGAGCGTCTGCTCGGTGCGTGCTCACAGCTTGCGCAGCCACACCTCGTCGATCTTGTGCTTGGCGACCTTGCGCAGCACGAGGTCGGCACGCAGCCGTGTCGGCAGGATGTTCTCGGTCAGGTTCTTCAGGTTGATCGTGCGCCAGATGTCGAGCGCGCGGGCCTTGGCGGCCTCATCGTCGAGCTTGGCGTAGCGGTGGAAATAGGCGTCGGGATTGCGGAAGGCAGTCTCGCGCAACAGCAGGAAGCGCTCGACATACCACTGCTCGATCAAATGCTCCTCGGCGTCGATGTAGATCGAGAAGTCGAAAAAATCCGAGACGAACGGGATCGCCTCGCCGTCCTTGGGCAGGCGCGCCGGCTGCAGCACGTTCAAGCCTTCGACGATCAGGATATCGGGGCGGTCGATCACGATTTTCTGGTCGGCGAGCACGTCATAGGCGAAATGCGAGTAGACGGGCGCCTCCACCCGCCGCCGCCCCGCCTTCACGTCGGCGAGGAAATTGAGCAGCCTGGCGCTGTCGAAGCTCTCGGGAAAACCCTTGCGGTTCATGATCTGGCGCCGCTCGAGCTCGCGGTTGGGCAGCAGGAACCCGTCAGTCGTCACCAGCTCGACCCGGCGACTTGTCTCCCAGCGCTGCAACAGTGCCTGGAGCGCGCGTGCCGTCGTGCTTTTCCCGACCGCGACCGAGCCGGCGATGCCCAGAATGAACGGCATCTTGCCGTCCTTCTGACCAAGGAACCGCGAGGTGACCGCATGCAGTCCCTGCGCTGCCTCGACGTACATGTTGAGCAGGCGCGCGATCGGCAGGTAGATCTCCTCGACCTCGCCCTTGGAGAGCCGCTCGATGATGCCCGACAGGCGGACCAGATCGTCCTCGTCGAGCGTCATCGGCGTGCCGGCCCTGAGCGCCGCCCACTCGTGGCGGGTGAAGCTGTGGTAGGGTGAGAATTCGATCTGCGCGCGCGCCAAGGCCTGCTCCAGGAGATCCAACTCGTTCAGCCTCCACCCGGCTGTTGGCGTGACGCCTTCTCGTCGAGGCCCGATGTCCCCATCCGCTGCTCGAGCACCGCGAGAACGTCAGCGATCGCGACGCCGCGCGTCTCGAGCAGCACCAGCAAATGATAGAGCAGATCGGCCGATTCGGCGGCAAGCGCCGTGTCGTCCTCGCCGAGCGCGGCGATCACGGTCTCGATCGCCTCCTCGCCGAGCTTTCTGGCGCAACGCGGCGTCCCCGCCTCGAGCAGCTGGCGCGTATAGGATTGGTCCGCGGTCTCGAGCCGGCGGGATCGGATCACGCCCGCCAGCCGCAGCAGCACATCATCCGCCATGGGGTCCTCCGCCGGTTGCGCCAGATCCAATACGCCTCCCACTACCAGGATCAATGCGACTTAGGCAGGGCTCGCATGCAGCCTCGCGCGGGCGGCTGCCGTGCGAGCACGATCGGATTGGCAACCAATTGTCGAGCTCTATCGATAGACTGAACGCTCGAATTCGATTCGTTACGCTTGTGCTGCTCGCGAGATCGCTATGCGCCCGACCGCACTGCTGCTCAGCCTCGCGCTCGTGCTTGCCGCTGGCGATGCACAGGCGCAATCGCGCATTCGGATCGCGAGCTGGCACATCGACGATCTCTGGCATGAGGCCGGCAAGGCGCTCAGGATCGCCGGGAACGGCAGTGCCGTCACCGTGCGCAGCCGCGACGATTTCGAGGCCTTGCGCCGCCAGGCCGAGTTGCTCGATGCCGACGTGATCGCGCTGCAATCGATCGGCAGCCCGCAGGCGGCACGCCGCGTGCTACCGGCCGGCTCCTACCACCTCGTGTTCTCCCGCCAGTTGGCGCTGCGCTATGCCAGCGACAACCGCTCGCTCAGCGATCCGCGCCGGCGCACCGGCTATACGGCGATCGCCGTGCGGCGCAACCGCGCCGTGCGCGTACAGCGCATCGTCGATGTGCCCGAGCTTGCGCTGTCGGGCGAGGCGAATGCTGGAGCTCAGCGCACACCCGCGGGCCTGGCCGTCGAGCTGCGGATCGGGGGCGAGGCTCTGTGGCTGCTCGCGGTCGATCTGAACGAGGCTTGTGCGCAGGCCGAAGGCGCCGGCCAATGCCCGACGCTCGACCGCCAGG
Source organism: Hyphomicrobiaceae bacterium (assembly GCA_031403055.1). Taxonomy (GTDB): domain Bacteria; phylum Pseudomonadota; class Alphaproteobacteria; order Rhizobiales; family Hyphomicrobiaceae; genus JANNSW01. Next base: position 2,804 of record JANNSW010000569.1, read on the forward strand.
TCGAGATCCTTGGCAAATGGGTCGACGGCAAGCTCGGCGAGGACGTGAGCTATGTGATCGCAGGCAGCCTCAATCGCGGCGTCGGAAGGCCTGGAACGGGCGGGGAGGGGGAGCCGCTCTGGGGTCGGCTCGACCGGACGGCGGCCGGCAGCCCGGCCGTGGAGACCATCGTCGTGCTGGGTGGTGCCGATGGCGAAGCGGTGGCCGAGCCCCCCGTTGCCGAGGGGGAAACCGCGGAGAGCGGCAAGTCGAAGTGGAGCCCCACGCCCTGGAAGTTCCTGAAGATCGAGCGCAAGGAGCGCAAGCCCAAGCCGGTGGTGGCCGGCGCCGAGCAGGCGAGCACGGCTCGGGAGGTCGGCGTCGGGCGCATGTCCAAGCGTGTGACAGAGCCCGCAGCCAAGGCTCCTGGCACGCTGTGGGAGGTGGTGACGACGGCTTTTCGCACGCTGTTCGCGACGGCGCGCGAGCAGCAGGCTCGCGAGCGTGCCGAGCAGGCGGCAGCCTTTGCCCGCGCCAGGGCCGAGGCCTATGCCGCAGCCCGTGAGGCTGCCCGCGGCGCCGGCGAGCGCGATTACGGCGTGCTGGCCGAGCCGATCCCGCCGTTGCCCATGCGCAAGCCCAAGACCAGCGACCTGCTCGCTGGCGACGCACCCCGGCTCGCAATCGGCACGCGGCTCGCCCGCTTCCCCGACGGCCGCGGCCGCAATCCCTGCCGCGCCACCGAGCCATCGACGACCACAGACCAGGCCCCCCCGCTCGACTACATCCTGCTCGACCGCCGGCTGACCGAGGACGGCGGGCTCGCCGGCTTCGGCGTGCTAGCGGCCGAGCCGCCGGCCACGCCTGGCGATCCGGTCCGCTGCCCGGTGTTCGTCGACCTCGTATTCTGAGGAGGCATGCGAGCACGGGCTTGCGTCCGACCGCGATCCCGGTCGAGGTTGATCGGGGACAGCGAGCGCAAGGAGCGAGCTCATGATCGATCTGACTGGAAAGACCGTGCTGGTGACGGGCGCGTCCCGCGGCATCGGCGCGGCGATCGCGCTCGCGGCGGGCGCAGCCGGGGCGACCGTCATCCTGCACTATGGCCGCAGCCGGCAGGCGGCCGAGCAGGTCGCCCAGCGCATCGGCGCCGGCCGCACCCACCTGATCGCGGCCGACCTCGGCGAGATCGACGGCGCCAGCAAGCTCTGGCAGGCGGCGCTTGCCGCCGTCCCGCGCATCGACGCTATCGTCAACAATGCGGGCATCTTCGAGCCAGCCGGTATCGACATGGAGCTGGCGGCCTGGCGCGAGGCCTGGGCCAAGGTCATGCAGGTCAACCTGATGGCGCCAGCCGAGCTCTGCCGCTCCGCGATCCAGCACTTCCGCCAGCACGGCGGTGGCCGCATCATCAACGTCTCGAGCCGGGCCGCCTTCCGCGGCGAGGCACCGGACCAGTGGCCGTACGGTGCTTCCAAAGGCGCGCTCGTCACCATGACCAAGACGATCGCACGCGGCTATGCCAAGGAGAACATCCTGGCCTTCGGCATCGCGCCCGGCTTCACCGCAACCGAGATGGTGACGGATCACATGGACCAGGCCGCGATCGACAAGGTCGTCGCCGACATCCCGCTGGGGCAAATGGCGACGCCGGAGGAGTGCGGTGCGGTCGCAGCCTTCCTGCTGTCGGACCACGCCCGCCACCTGACCGGCTCGACCCTCGACATCAACGGCGCGAGCTATGTGAGGTAGGCTTTACTTCCCACTCCATCCGGCCTCCCGGACGGAAGTCGTTTGCGGGGTGCGCCTTCGGCACAACAGGTCGATCCGGAATCTTCGTCCGCTACTCAGACGTGGTGGCGGAGATCCCGGCGCTTCGGCCGGGATGACGGGTGCGGGACGCCGCACAGACCGCCCAGCCGCTCCGCTACCATCGGCAGCTCGCCCCTCCCCACCTACCCGGCCTCCCGGACGGCCGGCAGGCCGATCCGGGATCTTCGCCGGTCGGGCCGCGCGTGTGGCTGAGATCCCGGGCCGCACGATGAGCGCCCGGGATGACGGGCGTCGCGCAAGCCTCACGGCCTCACCACGTTCACCAGCGGCTCGCCCCGGTTCCAGCGCTCGATGTTGCCGGCAAAGACATCGAGGAACATCGCGGACCAGCCGATCGCATTGTCGGACGCATGCGGGGTGAGCATCACGTTGGCCATGGCCCAGAGTGGGCTCTCCCTGGGCAGTGGCTCGACCGCGAAGACATCGAGATAGGCCGAGCCGATCAGGCCCTGCTGCAAGGCCGCGATCAGCGCCCGCTCGTCGACCACGGCGCCGCGCGAGGTGTTGATCAGCATGGCGCCCGGCTTCAGCAGCCCGAGGCGGCGGGCGTCGAGGAGCCCGCGCGTCTCCGGCGTCAGCCGCAGATGCAGCGAGACGACATCGGCGAGTGGCAGGGCCGTGTCGATCTGATCGAACCCATAGGCTCGTTCGACAGCGCTATGGGACTTGGCCGACCGGTTGACGGCAAGCACCCGCATGCCGAGCGCTCTGGCATTTGCCGCGACGTGACCGCCGATCGCCCCGAGCCCGACAACCAGCAGCGTCTGGCCGGCGAGCGGGCGGAATGCGCGCTGTTCCCACTTGTGCTCACGCTGCTGGGCGAGATAGCGGGGGAAATTCCCGTTGAGCGCGAGCATCGCCCCCGTCACGGTTTCCGCGAGATAGGGCGCGAGCACGCCAGCGCAATTGGCAACCGTCACCCGCGCCGGATCCCACGACCCCAGATGCTCGTAGCCCGAGCCGCCGACCTGGAAGAAGCGGACACTGCCGTGCTGCAGGATGATCTGCTGGTCCACGTAGGCGGGCTGCGTCAGCTTGATCGAGAACACGGCGTCGAAATCGGAGCCGGCAAGGCTCGCTTTCAGGTCGGCCGCCCGCTCCACATAGCGGACCTCCAGATCAGGGTGTCGCCGCTCCAACCGGCCGGCAAGCTCGTGGCCAAGATCGGAGACGATCAAAGCCGTGCGGATCGGCTTTCCTGGTGTCGGCATCGGTCGTCTCCTTCAGACATCCTCGCGCCGGTAGCCGATGCCGTGCGGATCGGGCTCCTCGCCGAGCTCGCGCGCGGCGCGGTGGCCGGAAAAGACGGCGGAGTAGATGGCGCCCGGCGCCTCGCAATCGCCGATGCGGCGGAACGTGGCCACGCCTTCAGCCGGCGCGGAGACGAGATCGTGGTAGAGGCCATCCTCCGGCTCGCGCGCGCCGACGAGGACGAGGTGGCCGGACTCGATCTCGAGCGGGCGGCCCGCGTAGATGTCGGCGAAGGCTGCGCGGCTGCCGGTCCAGGCCGACAGCACGTGGCCGGTCACGATTCGCACGCCGAGCGCGATGAGCCGCTTTTGCACGCGTGCCTGCTCGTCGGTCATCTGCGTGAAAGGCGAGACTTCCAGTGCCGGCGTGACGTAGGCGACCGTCTTGCCCTTCGTCGCCAGCCACTCGGCCAGCACGCCGGCCATGTAGAACTGGTCGTCGTCGTAGACTAGGACATCGCTCGAGGCGGGGAGGCGGCCGGCGAGGAGATCGTCGGGCGTCGAAAGATTGGCGCTGGCCGGATCGACCACGGCTTGGTGGGCGTTGTGGCCCGTGCCGTCGCGACACCAGCGGCTGCCGGTTGCGATGAAGAGATGTTGCGCGCCGAGGTCGGCGACGTTCGCGGCCGAAAGCCGGCTCTCGCGGAAGACCTCGACATTGCTCATCTTCTCGATGCGCCCCACACGCCAGTCGCGCACGCGCGCCCAGGTGGAAAGGCCGGGGAGGCGCGCTTCGAGCGTCACGCGCCCGCCGAGCTCGCGGCCCGCTTCCGCCAACAGCACGCGATAGCCGCGCCGGCCGAGCGTCAGCGCGCATTCGAGCCCCGCCGGCCCTGCGCCGACGACAAGCGCCGTCTCGGCTGCCGCACCCGCCTTCGCCAGCACATGCTCAGGATGCCAGCCGCGGCGGTACTCCTCGCCCATGGTCGGGTTCTGCGTGCAATGGATCGGCACGCCCACATTGTTGTGCATGCGGCAGATGTTGCAGCCGATGCACTCGCGGATCTCGTCCTCGCGGCCTTCGCGGATCTTCAGCGGCAGGAACGGATCGGCGATCGAGGGGCGTGCCGCGCCGATCAAGTCGAGGACGCCGCGCCTGATCTGACCGACCATCGCATCGGGCGAGGTAAATCGGCCGACGCCGACGACGGGCTTCGAGGTCAGCGCCTTCACCATCGCCACGTAGGGCTCCTGGAAGCCTTCCTCGGAGAAGCGCGCCGTCTGGGAATCGTTGTCGACGTAGGAGAGGTTCACGTCCCAAAGATCGGGGAGCTCGGCGAGCATCGAGATGATCTCGCGGCCCTCTTCGCCCGCCGTGATGCCCTCGGGTCCGAGCAGCTCGTCGACCGCGAGACGCACCGCGACCGCGGCCTTGCCCGTAACAGCCTCGCGCGTTGCCTCGATCATCTCGCGCAGCAACCGCACGCGGTTGGCGAGCGACCCGCCATACTCGTCGTCGCGCCGGTTGTGTCGGCGCGAGAGGAACTGGAAGGGCAGGTACTGGTGGCCGGCGTAGCAATAGACGATATCGAAGCCGGCCTTCACTGCCCGTCGTGCGGCGGCAGCCTGCCACCCGATCAGCGCACGGATATCGGCCTTGTCCATGGCGCGCGTGTGGACCGGCCAGACATTGTGCGCCGGTCCGCCCGAGGGCGAAAGTGCGATCTCCTTGCTCACCTTGTTTTGTGCGAGCTGGCCGCCATGCCAGAGCTGGACGCCCGCGAGGCTGCCATGGGCGTGCACGCGCTCGGCCATGCTGGCAAGCAGCGGCAGGTCGCGATCGTCCCAGAGCGTGGCCAGAGCCCAGGGCTGGTCGTCGCTCGAGGGATGGATCGTGCAGTACTCCGTGTTGACGACGCCCCAGCCGCCTTCGGCCTTGATCTCCCGCATCCTGAGCCAGGTCTCCTTGTGCCGGCTCGGCATGCCGGAGCAGTGAGGCACCTGGTAGAAGCGATTGGGCGCCGTGACCGGCCCGATGCGGACGGGCTCGAACAGGATGTCGTAGCGGGGATTGCGGGACATGGGCGCCTCTCGAGGATTGCCGAGACCTTCAGCCGGGCAAGCGTATGACACGCTCGGGCGGCGCGTGCACCACCTCGACCGCATCGCCCAGTCGCAACGCGCCGCCTTCGAGCACCTGGCAGGTGATGCCGCCACGCCAATCGGGAAAGAGTGCTTTCAGCAGACCGGGTGCGGTGTCTTCCATGCGCTTGCAGGGTCGGGTTGCAAATGTGACTTCCAGCAGCACGGGGCCGATCCGCACGATGCCGCCGACGGCGCGCGGCAGGCGGACGCCATCGACCAGGAGATTGGCGCGCCGCGCCGTCCAGGCGAGGTCGGGACGGCCGATCGCGCCGATTGCTTCCTCCCAGGCCTCGCGGGCGAGCACGGTGATGCGGCGAAGCGGGAATTTCGGACCCTTGTGGTCGCCCTCGAGACCGCCATCGACGGTAACGAGGCCTTCGCCGACCTCCTCCATGGGCGCGAGGCGCGCCGGTCGCCGGGCGATCGCGACCAAGACCCCCGCACTCAAGATGGAATGGCGACGGGGGCGATCAACGGCACGCCGACCAGTGCCTGATGACCCCAGACCAGCATCGCAGTGTAGGCGATCAGGCCGACAGCCACTGCTGTCACGTCGCCGCCGAGACTGCCCTTGGCTCTCTCCATCATGCCAGCCGTGCCGCGGTGCTTCAGCGAGATCCGGTCATAGACCGCATAGGCCAGGAAGCTGCCGAACAACAGTGCCGACGCGCTGTCGCCATTGGCGAGCAGATGCGCAAACGCCAAGGTCTTGATCGCGATCAGCATGGGGTGACGCAGCCGGTCGCGGATGCGCGATGGAATGTAGGCGGCGGCGAGGAAAACGAATGCCGGCAGCATCAGCAGGAATGCCAGATGCCGGGTCCATTCGGGCGGAGCGAAAAGGTCGCTCGCAAACGGGCGGGCCAGTCCATAGCCGTAGACGATGAGGCCGAGCCCGACCACGGCCAGCACGGAGAACACGAGCTTGTAGAGCCCAGCGCCGAGCGCTTCCAGGAGGCGCGTCCGCGCGGCAGGGAATGTAGGAACGAGGTGGATCGCAAAGAACACGATCAGACCGGCGACAAGCTCTTCCATCACGACCCCCATTGGCGCTCCAGACGATTATGGCGGCCATAGCACGGCAGTGCTTGCCCGTCATGCCGGTCAGAAACGACCGCGGCCGCCGCGCGTCCTCGCCCGGCAGCCGCAAGCGCCTCGACCGGACCCGTTTGGGGCCGAGCAGCCGCGATCAGGGGCAGTTCATCTTGATGTCGCGGACGATGATGTTGTTGCGCTCGTTGCCCTCGTCGACAATGTTGTAGGGATCGATCACGATGAAGACCTTGCGGGTCTTGTTGAAGCCGCGGCCTTCCTTGACCAGCCCCTTGCCGAGCGCGATTTTCTTCGAGGTGACCTCGAGCGAGTCGAGCGAGTTGAGCACCGTGTCGGCATCCGTCATGTCGAGGTTCTCGGGGATGTAGGCGGCGACCAGCGGCTTGGTGATCTTCAGGTTGGAGCGCGTGCCGATATTGCGGAACACGATCGCTCCGGTGACCAGCTCGTCACTGAGGCCGCAGCCACCGAACTTCGCGACGGTCAGGTCGTCGACCAGCACCAGATCCGGCTTCTTGGGATCGGCCAGCGGCTGCTCGGCCTCCTTCTCTTTCTTCTTCTTGGCGGCGAACGCAGCGTGCGACCCGGGCCAGCCGATGCCGTCCAAGACGGGGGCCGCAAGCATGAGGAACGCTGCCGAAAGTGCCGTCACGACGCCAATGCGCAAAAATGACATATGATACTCCTCGCTGTTGGCCTGCCGTGGATCGCTCCGACCACGAACAGGCGGGAAACGCCACCGACAGTGCTTGTCTAAGCGCGAACCGCACCCGGAGTGCAAGGCAAAACCGGGTGAATTGATGGCGACCAAGAAGCGCAAGCCCGATCGCATGGTCGACTATGACGGTGCGTGCCGACGGGATTTTGCGGAGGTTTGGTGATATGGTCGAGCGGCGGGCACGCCAACACCGCCCTGCGCCTCACGATGGCGAGATCGAGGGCGGTCCATCTCCGCCGGTTGCTGGCGGGATTTGTCGCCACGCTCCGGCATCGGCCCATTCGCCCACAAAATGGGCTCCAGCACAGCGTTTCCTAGTTACCAGGACCCGTAAGGCCGTGTAGAGCCAATGTCGGGTACGCTCGGAAGCGCTGCACTGGAGCCGGCTACTCTACGCAACTCACCCGCGCACTACTTTGCGCACCCTCAAAATAGCTGCTCGGCTGACTGGAGTCACGCATCACCCGCATTTGGCCGCGACGCAGCTGTGGATAAGTGGTTTTGCCAGGTTGAGCAAAATCGAATCATGCAAGCCGTACCCGATCGAGCTCGGCCCAATGCCTATGACCGCATACGGATGCTCGCAACAAGCATAATCCTGAGCCTCGCAATGACGTCGGGCAGTCACGCAGCCAAAATCCCTCCAAGTTGCGACGGAATTCGATCGGCCGCTCCGTTGTCGGGGCGGAGCATGCGCCGCGACGGACTGTTCGAACTCATTCCCAACGCTCCCTTGAATTTGCCCCGTCACGGCATAGATGGTTGAAGCGAGTAACCCCAAACGGAGTGGGCATGACCAATTCGATCACGCTGAGCGACATACCGCGGCCCGCATGGATCGTGCTGATGATCCTCGGGTTCATCCTGTTTTGGCCGATCGGCCTCGCCATCCTCGGCTATCTGATGTGGAGTGGACAGATGTTCTGCAATCGTAGCGCAACCGGCAAGGACTGGCGGAGCTGGAAGGCTCGTGCCGGCGCAATGTCGTCCACCGGCAACCAGGCCTTCGACGACTATCGCGACGAGACGCTGAAGCGGCTCGAGCAGGAGGCTCGCGACTTCCGCGAGTTCGTCGAGCGGCTGCGTTTCGCCAAGGACAAGGAAGAGTTCGATCGCTTCATGTCGGACCGGTCGCGTCGGCCGAGCGAGGCGGCGCCCGCCAACTGATCGACGCCGACCGACACGAACGAGTATCGACGCGCCGGGCCCCAGAGGGTCCGGCGTGTCCGTTATGGCGCGTCCGTTCATCCCGCATTCACCCTGAAACCAAGAATTCGACCCGATTGCGCCGCGCAGGGGTCCCGAAGCCGAGCTAAGCCAGCTTGGAGTAACGATCCGTTGGCAGCTTCGCAGGCATCTTCCGGCCCATGTGGCGTAACCCTTCGACAACCTTGATCAAGCCTTGCACGGTGTTCCTCGCGCTGGGGCTCTTGCTTGCGGGCTGCAGCTCGGGGGGACCCTATTTCGTCGCCGAGGACGAGCCCTGGCGGCACGATGCCGAGATGGCGTGCCTTGCATCGGGCGCGGTCCGGCCGACGCCCTGGATTGCGCAGGCCCAGGCGCTGGGCGGGCCGAGCGTGTGCGGCGCCCTCCAGCCGTTCGAGGTCCATGCCGCGGTCGGCGGTCGCGTCGGGTTGAAACCCGATGCCAAGGTGCAGTGTGCGATGATTCCGGCGATCGAGAGCTGGCTCAGTCAGATCGTGCTGCCGGCGGCACAGCGCAATCTGGGGCAGCCGGTCATCGAGATCTCGATCCTTTCGTCCTACTCCTGCCGGCCGATGAATGGGATTGCCGGCGGACGGCTGTCCGAGCATGGGCATGCCAACGCGATCGATGTGGGAGCTTTCACCCTGGCCGATGGCAGCAAGATCAAGGTGCTGAGCGGCTGGCGCGGGCCGGCCCACGAGCAGGCCTTCCTGCGCGAGGTGCATGACGGTGGTTGCCGGGTGTTCATGACCGTGCTCGGCCCCGATTACGACCGCTTCCATCGCGACCACTTCCACCTCGATCTGGCCCGCCACGGCGGGGGAAAACGCATCTGCAAATAGGCCGGCCAGGTGTCGACCGCGCGCATTGAGCTGGGGTCAGACCCCTCTGTCCCATCGCCAATGGCGAACAACAGCGTCCGGGCAGAGGGGTCTGTTGGACTGGGGTCAGACCCCTCTGCCCCATCGCCAATGGCGAACAACGGCGTCCGGACAGAGGGGTCTGACCCCGGTTTCTCGGCACGGGAAAACGGATCTGCAAGTCGCGCGGCAAGGTGTCGACTGCGCGCATTGAGCCGGGGTCATGAGCCGGGGTCAGACCCCTCTGCCCCATCGCCAATGGTCAACAACGGCGTCCGGGCAGAGGGGTCTGACCCCGGTATCCCCCGGCAAGCGCCGCCTACCGCCCGGCCTGCGTCATTTCCAACTTCCCCGTCTCTGCCAGCAGCTCGTCGAGCGCCGCACCGAAACGCGAAAGAGTCCAGGCGAGGCTGTCATCCTTGGCGTGCGCTTCGCACATGAACCAGGGCTCGCGGGAATCGGGCTCGACCAGCACGCCGCGATCGATCAGGCGCGGCGCCAGCGCGTCGTAGAACGAGTAGTCGCTGCGCTTCCAGTCGCGGTAGTTGGCGGGAGGCTCGGCCGAAAAGAAGAGACCGGAAAGGCTCGGATGCCCGGTGAACGAGTGGACGATGCCGCGCGCGTCGAGAATGCGCTTCAACCCGGTGCGCAATTGCCGGCCGAAGCCGGCGAGCGTGGCGAGCGCGTCGGTCTCGTCCAGGATCTGCAATGTCCGCTCGGCGGCGGCCAGCGCGATCGCATGCCCGGTATAGGTGCCGCCATGCACGACGCCCTTGCCGATTTTGCGCATGATCTCCTCGCGGCCGGCGAGCGCGGAGATCTGATAGCCGTTGGCGATCGCCTTGGCATAAGTCGCGATGTCGGCGTCGACCCCGTAGAGCTCCTGCACGCCGCCCTTGGCGACGCGAAAGCCGGTCTTCACCTCATCGATCATCAACAGCACGCCGTAGCGCGTGCACAGCTCGCGCACGGCCTGCAGATAGGCGGGCGCGGCCGAGATCGCGCAGCAATTGCCCTGGATCGGCTCGATCAGCACGGCGGCGATCCTGTCGGCATTCGCCTTCAGGCAGTCCTCGAGACGCTGGGCATCGTTCATCGGCACCTGCCACAGCAATTGCCGGATCAGCTTGGGCACGCCCTCGCCATAGGGCTTGATCTCGGGGTCGCCCTCGCCACTCCAGCCATCGACGTCGGCACTCCAGAGGGCGGCATCGAACACGCCGTGGTAGCCGCCCTCGACCACCACGTAGCCGTCCTTGCCGGTGTAGCCCCGCGCGAGGCGCAGCGCAGCCATCACCGCCTCCGTGCCGGACGCCGAGAAGCGCACGAGCTCGGCCGAGCGCACCATCTTGGACATCCGCGAGGCGACCGCATACTCGCGCTCGGTCGAAAGCGCGAACACGCTGCCCTGCTTCATTCCCTCGAGGGCGGCGGCATCGACCCGCTCGTCGCAATAGCCCAGGATCGCCGGACCATAGCCGAGCCGGTAGTCCACATACTCGTTGCCGTCGATATCCCAGATGCGCCCGCCCTTGCCGCGCTCCACGTAGATCGTCTGGTCGTCGCCCCAGTAACGGAAATTCGAGGCGACTCCGAGCGGCAGCTTGCCGACGGCCTGCTTGAAATGCGCGCGCGAGCGCTCGAGCTTGCGGATGGTCATGTTGGGTCTCCCTCGGCACGGTTTCGCGCAGACTGCCACAGGACGCGCCTGTCGTCCAGTTGGTTGATCAAGCGTTCAGCCAATAACAAACGAACTTCCACCTGGACGCGTGAGCGGACGTAGTGACATACTGACCGTGGTCGGATAGGGAGCCTCGTAGCCATGGCATTTGGCGGGGGAACATCACACTTGCCGCAGCGGACCAGTCGAGCCGGCAGCAGCGCGGGATCGCAGGCAAAGGCGCCCACGCGGGTCGCGCGCAAGGAGGCGACCCGTCAGCAGATCCTGGCCGCAACCATCGAAGCCATTGCCGAGGGCGGCCTCGCCGACCTGACGCTGACCAGGATTACCGACCGGGCCGAGGTCTCGCGCGGCTTGGTCAATTTCCATTTCGACAGCAAGGAGCAGCTGCTGGTCGAGACGCTCGAGTTCCTGACACTGGAATACCTCGCCTCCTGGCAGCGCGCGCTCGAGCGGGCAGGTGGCGACGCCGGCGATCGCCTGCTCGCTCTGGTGCAGAACGATTTCCACCCCTCGATCTGCAATCGCAAAAAGGTGGCGGTCTGGTTCGCGTTTCGCGGCGAGTCGAAGTCACGGCCGACCTACCTGGAGGTCTGCAACCGGGCCGACGGCGAGTTCACCGCGACCATCGTCGCGCTGTTGGAGACCCTGAAGGCGGGGGGGGGCTACCGGTTCGACGCGGTCCGCGCGGCCCACGGCCTGGGCGCGCTGATCGAGGGGCTCTGGCTCGATTGCCTGATGTATCCGCAGGCATTCCGGCGCAATGAGGCGATCGAAACGACGATGGAAGTCCTCACTGCGCTGATGCCCAAGCACTTCAAGGACTGGCGCGAGACGGGCGAGCGTGAGGAGACGAGCCCATGACGGTCGCGGCGACGGGCGCAACCGCACCGGGCACGATGGCAGGCCGCCCGCGCGTTTCCCGGCAGCTGCTGAAAACCGAGGATATGAAGGGCTACGCGCTGGTCTCGCCCGCGCTGCTGACGGTGCTGGCGGGCCTGGGCGCGCCGATCGTGCTGCTCGTCCTCTACAGCTTCTGGACGCAGAACTATCTGACGATCGACCACACGCCCACGCTCGCCAACTACATCACCATCGTCACCCACTCGATCTATATTCCGGTCTATGTGCGCTCGGTCGCGATCGCGCTCGCGGTCACGCTGACGACGCTGCTGCTCGCCTATCCGGTCGCCTACTTCCTTGCCTTCGACGTCAAGCGCAACAAGATCGCCTGGCTGATCGTGATCACGCTGCCGTTCTGGACCAGCTATCTGCTCAGAGTGTTCTCCTGGAAGTTGATCCTGGGCTACAACGGCGTCATCAATTCCGGCCTCAAGTCAGTGGGCCTCATCGATCAGCCGCTCGAGTTCCTGCTCTACAACCCGTTCGCGGTCTACCTGACCCTCGTCTATGGCTGGGCGACGTTTGCGATCCTGCCGATCTATGTGAGCCTGGAGAAGATCGACCGCACCTATCTGGAGGCGGCGACCGACCTGGGCGATACGGCCTTCGAGCGGTTCTGGCGGATCACGTTCCCGCTGTCGCTGCCGGGAGTTTCGGCGGCCTTCCTCGTCATCTTCATTCCGACCATCGGCGACTACGTGACGCCCGCCATGGTCGGCGGCCCCAACGGCTCGATGATCGCCAATCTGATCCAGAGCCAATTCGGCAAGGCCAACAACTGGCCGCTCGGCGCCGCGCTCTCGGTGTTCGCCATGCTGACGGTGACGGCGATCGCCATGCTGATCGTCTGGGCGACCAAGCGCATGACGGAGCGGATCGGATGAGCACCGTGCGCAGCTGGGAAGGTGAGGGCGGCAAGCGCTTCAGGCTCGGCTACATCCTGGCGTTCCTCGCCTTTCTCTATGTGCCGATCCTGCTGCTGCCGCTGTTCTCGTTCAACGATGCGCTCTATGTGACGTTGCCGCTGAAGGGCTTCACGACCAAATGGTACGGTCAGCTGCTCGCCAACAAGGTGCTGCACCAGACGTTGTGGAACAGTCTCGAGGTTGCGCTTGCCGCATCGCTGATCTCGACCGCGCTCGGCGTATTCGCGGCCAAGGCCTTCACCCGCTACAAGTTCCGCGGCCAGGGGCTGACCTATGGCATGGTGATGCTCGCCATGATCCTGCCGGAGGTGCTGGTCGGTATCTCGCTCCTGCTCTGCCTCAACGCGCTCGGCATTCCACTTGGGCTGCATGCGGTGCTGTTCGGGCACGTGTTGTTCTGCCTGCCGTTCGCGGTGTCGGTGCTGATGTCGCGGCTGGAGGGCTTCGACAAGAGCCTGGAGGAAGCCTCCCTCGACCTCGGCGAGAACGGCTGGATGACGTTCTGGCGGGTGACGTTCCCGCTGATCCTGCCGGCCGTCGTGTCGAGCCTGCTACTCACCTTCACCATCTCGTTCGACGAGTTCATCCTCGCCTTCTTCCTCTCCTCGACCGAGACCACCATGCCCGTCTACATCTGGGGCCAGCTGCGCTTTCCCCAGAAGCTGCCGGAGGTGCTCGCGCTCGGCACGTTCATCATCGTCGTCTCAACCGCCTTGGTCGTCGTCTCGCAGATGGTGCGCGGCGAGGAATTGACACATGCGCGCTGAGATGGCGCTTCAGCGCGAGGCCAAACCCGGCATCCCAGATGCCGGATGCAGCAATGCAGAAGACAGTCGGCAGGCAGACCAACGCCAGAGCACAAGATGACCCCGACAGCCGACAACACCATCATCGACGTCCGCAACGTGACGAAGCAGTTCGGACCGGTGAAGGCCGTCGACGATGTCAACCTGAAGATCGGTCGCGGCGAGTTCTTCTCGCTGCTGGGACCATCTGGCTGCGGCAAGACGACGTTGCTGCGGATGCTGGCCGGCTTCGAATACCCATCCGCCGGCGAGATCGTGATCGACGGCGAGGACATGTCGGATGTGCCGCCGAATCTGCGACCGACCAAGATGGTGTTCCAGAGCTATGCGATCTTTCCGCATCTGAATGTCGGGCAGAACATCGCCTATGGCCTGCGCAAGCTCCGCCTCACGGCTGAGGAGCAGCGCCGCCGGGTCGATGAGATGCTCGACATGATCAAGCTCCAGGGCTTTGCCGAGCGGCGCTCCGACCAGCTTTCGGGCGGCCAGCGCCAGCGCATCGCGCTCGCGCGCGCGCTCATCTGCGAGCCCAGCGTGCTGCTGCTGGACGAGCCGCTCGGCGCGCTCGACAAGAAGCTGCGCGAGGAGATGCAGATCGAGCTGCGCCAATTGCAGGAGCGGCTGAAGATCACCTTCGTGTTCGTCACGCACGACCAGGAGGAGGCGCTCGCCTTGTCCGATCGGATCGCCGTGATGTTCAAAGGCCAGGTGCTGCAGGTCGCCGACCCGCATCGCCTCTACGAGCGGCCGTCCTCGCCCGAGGTCGCCGCCTTCATCGGCAGCATGAATTTCGCGTCGGGCGAGGTGAAGGGCCGCGAGGGCGACCGGGTCGTGATCGAGGCCAAGGGGCTCGGCATCTTGAAGGCGCGACCGCCCGAGGGGTTCAGCGCAACGGCCGGCTCGCCGGTGACGATCGCCATCCGGCCCGAGAAGCTCACGTTGAGCTCGGGCCGCTCGGGCAATGGCGCCGGCGTCGAAGGCCGGATCGCGGCGACCGCCTATCTGGGCGACCGCAGCCACTATTTCGTCAAGGTCGAGGGGCTCGACCGGCTGATCGCGGTCGCTGCCCAGAACGTCGATTCCTCGATCGAAGGCTGGCTCTCGGCCGGCGAGCCGGTGCGGGTGACGTGGCGGGAGGACGGGATCGTGGTGCTGGCGGGGCGGTAGGGCCCGTGCGTGCATTTTACCTGCGAATGTGGTATAGGTTTTTGATGACAAGAGCCCAAGCGCAGATCATCGACCTGATCATGAGCCTTCCGCTTTCGGAACGTCGCGAGCTTATCGAGCACGTGCAGGGCACGGCCTTGCTCGAGGAGAGCTTCTACTCCCGCATGACCGCCGGGCAGCGCGTCGCGCTCGAGGAGAGCATCGCCGAGGCCGACCGCGGCGAGGGCGCACCGGCGGGTGAGGTTTTTCGCGCCCTGTTCCAGAAACATGGCCTCGAATCGCCAGTATGAACCTCGTCATTCCACCACGCGCACAGGCCCAGATCGACCATCAGATCGCCTTTGGTACAGCCCGATACGGGACAAGCACAGCCCGTATGACTTTCGCCCGCGTCGAAGACTTCTTTATCAACGTCATTGCTGTCTACCCCGCCTCCGGCCGACTTATCGATGCGCCGGAACTCTATGAGCGCTACATCCCGCGCACTCCGTTCGTCGTCATCTACCGGATCGAGATCAACACCGTGCGAATCCTCGGCTTCTTCCACCATGCACAGGATCGAGGGGATTTCGAGCCTGAGGATTGAGTGCATTTGGGTGGTTTCACCGACTGACCAGATGCCCGGCAACCCGAACGCCGCAATCCGGGAACGAAAGTCCCGATGTCGGGCACCCCGCGCCAGCCTGCGCGAAATGGCCCGCCCATGAGGGTGCCTGACACCGGCGCCCCGCTTTCGCTAAGGTCGAAGGCTGGCTCTCGGCCGGCGAGCCGGTGCAGGTGACGTGGCGCGAGGATGGCGTGGTGGTGCTGGCGGGGCGGTAGGGCAAGAAGCGTCGCGGCGTAGGCTGGGCTGAGCCTTTCGCGAAGCCCAGCGATCTGCGGTGCTGGGCTTCGGCCGGCCAATGCCGGCCTCAGCACCAGCCTACCTCTTCCCCCGCTTGAACCGCCGCGCGAGCTCGCCCAGGCCCGATTGGTAGACCGAGGTGATGAGGGCGACCATCTCGGCCTGCTTGCCGGCCTCGGGCTCGAAGCTCGAGAACCATTCGAAGAAGGTCTCGCCGGTCGCGGTCACTGGCTTCAGCCGGATGGTCGAGCGATAGTTGTGGAATGGCAGCGGGGTCTCGGTCATCGCGTAGGAGTAGGTGCGCTCGGC
Organism: Hyphomicrobiaceae bacterium; assembly: GCA_031403055.1. Lineage (GTDB taxonomy): Bacteria > Pseudomonadota > Alphaproteobacteria > Rhizobiales > Hyphomicrobiaceae > JANNSW01. The sequence continues at coordinate 18,424 of JANNSW010000569.1, forward strand.
ATCCGAGCGGGAGATCTGCAGCTCCGTCAGCCGCGCGCCGTCGGGTGTCGTCAGCTCGCGCATGGCCCCGACCGTCTCGGCCCTGACGCCGCCCTTCAGCTCGCAGGTGCGGATCGCAGGCAGCCACTCCGCGAGGCGCTCGAAGTGACCGACCAGAGCCCACACCGCCTCGATCGGAGCCGGAATGACTGCACTCTCGTAGACCTTCGTCGACGACACCATGGAAGCCTCCCACTGACCGCTCGCGCCCATGTTGCGCCCGATCCGCCGGAATTGCCAGACCTCAACTCGCCTCCAGCATCTGCCGCGCCAGATACCGCTGGAACTCCCAGATGCAATTCTCCTTGGGCGAGAGCCGCCCGGAGACGGCGAGGCGCGAGGCGGCGTTCGCCTGGATCGCCTCGATGATGCCGCGGTCCTCGTTGTTGATTTTGTCGAACGTCGCCCGCAGCGTGCGCTTGCGCTCCTCGCCCGCCTCGCCTTCCGGCATCGCGCCAGGATAGGCATCCACCCCCCAACGCACGCGTACGTGGCCGGGCCCGCGCGGCCGCAGCGAGATCCAGAACAGCCGCTCGGCCGAGACCGAGCACAGATGGGTCGGGAAGACGCCGAAGATCGGATACTCGACCTGCTCGGCCTCGCTCAGAGCCCCGTTCAGCACGCCCATCTCGCCGCCATATTCGTAGGCGACGCCGGGCGGGCGCACCTGCGTGTAGATGGTCCAGGCATCCTCGCCCTTCTCCGTGTGTTGCGTGAGCCGCGTCGGCAGCGCCGGATCGACAGTCGTCTTGTGCGCGATGAAGGAGTGGTAGGGCTCGGAGAAATTCTCGAACAGGATCTTCCAGTTGCAGGCCCAGGTCTCCTCGACCCGCATCACCGTGCGGTAGCTCGACAGCGCATGGTTGTGGAAGCGCTGCGAGAGCCGTGCGAGGCGGGGCGTCAAGGGCGGCGCATCCCGGTCCGGGCTCACATAGACGAAGCCTTCCCAGATCTCGGTCCCCAGCTCCGGCAGGCAGATGTCCTTGGGGCTGAAACTCTCCGGCATGTAGAGCGCCGAGACGAGCTTGCCGGCAAGGTCATAGGTCCAGGCGTGATAGGGGCAGACGATGCGCCTGACGTTGCCGGAGCCCCCGAGCAGCCGCGCCGCGCGGTGCCGGCAGATATTGGGGAAGGCTCTGATGGCACCCTCGCCGTCGCGAACGACAAAGATGGGATCGCCCGCAAGATCATCGGTCAGATAGTCGCCGGGCTGCGTCAGCTCGTCGACGCGGCCGATGCATTGCCACGCACGGCGGAAGATGCGCTCCTCCTCGATTGCCGCGAACCCCTCGTGCGAGAAGACAGCCGGGGGCAGCGCGAGGCCATCTTCAAGCGGGAGCGCCGCGATGCGGGCGAGATCGGACAGGAGATTGATCGAGCTTGGCTGCGACATCGGCTCCTCCAAGTGTCGGGCTCGCGGCATCGGAATCAGGCTGCGGGTCCTCGACTGCTGGTGCTAAGGCTTTGATTGCGCTTCCTTCCAGGCAGGCCAGTTGATGTCGAGCGTCTCTTCGACATACAATGCCGTGCTGAGATCGAGCCGGTCCAGGAACACAATGAGATTGCGGCACGCCCGGCGTGCGCTCGGAACCATCAGGCCGTCATACTCGAGGAAGTAGGCGGCAGAACCGATCGCCTGCGTCCGCGCATGGGCTGCGGATTTGAAGTCGGCCTCCCCAACGCCGAGCACGTTCAGCGCCGAGAGATCGGCCAGATGCAAGGTGCGCTCGGTCAGCACGCGCAAGCGGCTGAGCTTCAGATGCGCGGAGGAGAATACGGGCGCGCGCGACAGATGATGATAGGTCTCCGCAATCGCGCCATCCGCTGCGAGGCTGGTGTAAAGGGCTTCGGGTCCGCCTGCCGGCGACCAGCGGCCGCCCGCCGAGCTGCCTCGGAGAGGATCCCTCGATGCCCAGGTTGCGCGCCACGCGTCGCCTGCGAAGCTGACGATTGGAAGTTGCCCGATCGCGTCGAGCAGCTCTCGATCGTGCCGCGGCATGGCAGCCATTTCGACCTATACGTAGGTTGTTGCCGCCAGCCGCTCGATCGCGGCAAGCACCTCTTCGGTCCTGCTGTCATGAATGAGATCGATTGCACGCTCTCCGCCGAGCATCTCGTTGCGGGAGTAGAGCCATACCCGCGTTTCGTCGCGGCTGTAGAACTCTGCGAGGCGCATGGTCGTGTATCGCAAGTCGGACAGGATCAACTGGGCCCTGGGCTGCGGGTCGGCCTTTCCCGACGACCAGCGCGAGACGGTTGCCTTCGAGACGTTGGTGATGTTGGCGATGTCGACGCCCGAGAGCGCTCCGGCATCACGGAGATCGTCGAGCGTCTTGGTAACGGCTGTCGACATGGGCCCTACCTCGCTGTGTGGAAACCCAAATGATGGAGTGGCGGCTTCACAATCCAATCGACAATCAAATTACATTTCGGTTTCATACGCGTCAATCTTGAAACCGATCTGCGCATTGATCGTCCGATAGACCACCAACTTGCCCTCAGACCTTGGGCCGCTTGTCGAACCAGGGCGCCGCCTGCTCGAGGCTCGCGGCGAGCTTCAGCAATGCCGCATCCTCGCCGAAGCGCGCCATGAAATGGACGCCGACCGGCAGGCTCTCCTTGGTCCAGTGCAGCGGTACCGAGATCGCGGGCTGGCCGGTCGCGTTGGCGAGCGCGCAGAACGGGGAGTAGGGCAGCACGCCCTTCGGCCCGAGCCGATAGTCGAGGAAGTCCTCGTTGTCGGGCTTGAAGCGGCCGATCCTGGCCGGCGGCTCGGCGAGCGTCGGGCTGAGCAGCATGTCATAGTCGACGAGGAAGTGGGCCATGGTCCGGCCGACCATGTGAACCGTGTTGATGGCGGCGAGATAGTCGGCGCCCGACACGGTCCTGGCATGCTCACAGGCGCCCCGCGTCACCCCCTCGATGTCGTCGCGACCCGCCGCCCGTTTCAGCTCCTGCTCGCGCGAGCGCACGGTCAGCAGCGTCCCGCAGGCCACCACATTCGTCCACGACCGCATCAAGTGCAAAATGTCGACCGCGGGCCGCGCCTCGACGATCTCATGGCCCAGCTGGTCACAGAGCTTCATCGCCTTCTCGACCGCCTTCACGCACTCCTTGTGCACCGGCGTGCCATCGAACGTGGTCTTGCAGACGGCGATCCGCAGCCGGCCGGGCGGCGTCTTGATCTCTTGCGCATAGGGCCAGGCGACGGCCGGCGCCCAATAGGGCGCGCCGAGATCGGGTCCGTGGGTTGCATCGATCAGCGCGGCGGTGTCGCGCACCGAGCGGGTCAGGAAGCCATCGATCGCCATGCCGCCCCAGCCTTCGCCCGCAAGTGGACCGTCGGGCAGGCGCGCGCGTGTCGGCTTCAGCCCGAACAGGCCGCACGAGGACGCTGGAATCCGCACCGACCCGCCGCCATCACTACCATGCGCGATCGGCACGACGCCGGCGGCAACCGCCGCGCCCGCGCCCCCCGATGAGCCGCCGGCCACGTGGTCGAGGTTCCAGGGATTGCGGGTCGGCCGCCCATAGACCTGAGCTTCGCTCGTCGGCCCGATCCCGAATTCGGGGCTGGTGGTGCGCCCGAAAGTGACGACGCCCGAGCGGGCAATCCGCTGATAGATCTCGGAATCGACCTTGTAGCGCGTGTTCTTGAAGAAGCCCGAGCCCATGCTGGTGGGGAAATCGATCGCCTCGCAGCCGAGGTCTTTCAATAAAAAGGGGACGCCCGTGAATGGCCCGTCGGGCAAACCGGCCTTGATCGCCTTGCGTGCCTTGTCGGCCTGCAGATGGACGACGGCGGCGATCCTCTTGTCTGTGCGCTCGGCCCGGTCGAGTGCGGCATCGAGAAGCTCGCCAGGCGACACCTGCTTGTGGCGCACCAGCTCGGCGAGGCCGAGACCGTCGTAGCTCTCATACTCTTTCATGGCGGCAATACCCCGTCCGCGCGTGCCTCGACCAGCCGTTGTCACCGTACGACAGGAGCGCGTGCGCCTGCCAGTCCCTGGCGGCATGGGAGGAGCGGAAATTCAGCGCGGACGAGGTTGCGCCCGGCGCACATTGAAAAAGCCGGACCCACTGGGGATCCGGCTCTCGAGTTGCGATCGTGCACCTGTTGGGGGCAGGCGCGCCGTGCCGGGAGGCAATTGTCTCCCGGCACGCGAGAAGGCGCAAAGGGAGGATACGAGCCTTCACTGCTGCGTGTCACAGCGCACTCAAGATGGGCCGCGAAAGCAGTACATGCAATTCGTCGGGCAACATGCCAGCCATGCACCTAGTGTCCCGACGCATTCATTTGGTACCCGTCTTCCCGGACGCCGCCGCAGGCGGCGATCCGGGATCCAGGGGCCAATGGCAAGGCCGTTCCGCGGAACTCCTGGACCCCGGCTCGACCTTTGGTCGGCCGGGGAAGCGGGTACTTTTTGATTGTGCCAGAACACTAGATCATGCCCTGAT
>JANNSW010000570.1:0-4160 GCA_031403055.1 Hyphomicrobiaceae bacterium
AAAGATGATCCGATCGGGCGCGACGCCGGCGGCAAGCGCGCGGCGAGCCTCGCCCTCGCTGACGACATCCATGCCGGCGCCCAGATCCCCGAGCGTCCTGATCACCGCCTGGTTGGAGTTCGCCTTGATCGCGTAGCAGACGAGCGTATCGAGCCCGTGGAAAGCTTCGCTGAACACCTTGTAGTGCCGCTCGAGCGTCGCGGTCGAATAGCAATAGAAGGGCGTGCCGACCTCGTCGCGGATGCCCCCCAGCGAGACACCCTCGGCGTGCAGCACACCGCGCTTGTAGCTGAAATGATGCATGATCGAGGCTCGCCGGGAATGTAGGGGATTGGCGCGCACCATAAGCAGGTTCGCGGCGCGCGGTCCATGTCGAGACGCGGGGAAAGGCAGGCTCCAGCGCTCCCTCACACTGGGCCCGCGCCAGGCCTGCCGACCGCCATCACGGGCGAGCCCGACGCCGCAATGCGCTCGATTGCCGGCAGCAGCGGCTCCTCGACCGTTTCCATGTGGAAGGCGTTGGCGTGGAGCAGCCGGCCCGGCGCGCTGACAAAGCCCACGTGCCCCTTCCAGCATACCAGGTCGCCGCGACGCAAACCCTGCCAGTCGAGGCCTGGTGGCACTGGCTCGCCGAAGGCCACGGCCTGCATGTCGCTGTCGCGCGGGCAATCGACACCTGCGGCGCCAAGGGCGAGTTGCACCAGCCCCGAGCAGTCGAGCCCGAGGCTCGTTTTGCCGCCCCAGAGGTAGGGCGTGCCGATGAAGCGCGCGGCGATGGCGACCGGATCGGACGCGAGTGTCGCAAGCGGGACGGTGTGGACCGCAGCGACATAGCCACCGTCGGCCAGCCGCAGGAACGGGCCTGCGTCGGCCGCGACGGCGAGCAGGGAGCCGAGCGAGAGCAGCGCCGTGGGAGCGGACTTGATGTCAGGTCTGGGGTAGACGTAGGTTCTCAACGCCGACACCCGATGGGTCGCCTCAGGTCCCGCCATCCCGAGCGCCGCCACCGGCACATAGCCCACATAGCCGTCAGCACCGAGCTGGACCCAGGCCCAGCCGTCCTGCTCCTCGAACACGAGAACCCTCTCACCGAACAGGGCTTCGGTGTCTTGCACTGCATCCGGCGCTGCGGCACGCCGGACCGGCGCCGACGCCACCACCACCTGGCGCGGCACACCATCGACATAGCGCCTCGCCACGACCCTGCCCTCGAGCCGCCTGTCCGCGAGGTCATCACGGTAGGCATCGAGCCGCCGATCGAGCGCGGTCATGCGTGGGCCTTGCGGAACACCTCGAACATGGCACGCGCACCCTGCGGCTCGCCTCCCTTGGGCTTGCCGGCCTTGGCTTCTGGCACCCAGCCGAACATATCGAAATGGGCGAAACACCGGACATCCTTGGCGAAGCGTTTCAAGAACAGCGCCGCCGTGACGGAACCCGCATGCGAGCCGCCAGAAATGTGATTGACGTCGGCGATCGGGCTCTTCAGCAGCTTGTCGTAGGGCATCCAGAACGGCATGCGCCAGACTGGATCGCCGACCGCAAAGCCCGCTGCCATCACGTCGCCGGCAAAAGCGTCGTCGTCGCAATAGAGCGGTGGCAGATCGGGGCCGAGCGCGACACGCGCCGCTCCGGTCAGCGTCGCGAAGGTGAGCATCGTGTCGGGCTTCTCCTCGCAGCCGAGCGCGATCGCATCGCCCAGCACGAGCCGGCCTTCCGCATCGGTATTGCCGATCTCGACCGTCATGCCGTTGCGGGTCGCCAGCACGTCCCCCGGCCGGAAAGCGTTGCCCGCAACCGAGTTCTCCGCGATCGCCAGCAGCACGCGCAACCGCACCGGTAGCTTTGCGCGCATGATCATGGATGCGAGCGCGAGCGCGGTTGCCGCCCCTCCCATGTCCTTCTTCATCAGCGCCATCGAGTCGCCGGGTTTGATGTTGAGGCCGCCGGTATCGAACACGATGCCTTTGCCGACGAGGGTGATGGTTGGCGCGCCCGGTCGTCCCCACCGCAGATCGACGAGACGCGGCGGCCGCGTGCTGGCCCTGCCGACCGCATGGATCATCGGGAAATTCTGTTTCAGCAACTCGTCGCCCACGATCGATGAGATCTCGGCCTGGTGAGCCGCGGCGAGCTTGCGGGCGGCTGCCTCCAGCTCCTCGGGGCCCAGATCGCTCGCCGGTGTGTTGATGAGGTCGCGGCCGAGCGCCACGCTTTCGGCAATCGCGAGCACACTGTCGCGGCTTGCCCCTTGCGGCAGAACGAGCCGGCGTGGCTTGGCCGGCTTGCCGGAAAGGTAGCGCTCGAAACGATAGGCGCCCATCAGCCAGGCCGCCGCGGCCAGCTCTGGATCGTCGGGCTTGTTGGCAAGCCGATAGCTGCCGGCCGGAGCCGCCGCAGCGAGGCTGCCGAGCGCCAGCGCGGGCACATCGCCTGCCTCCGCCTCGGTGCCGAGCACCATGCCGGCGAGCTTGCCGTCGGCGCCGGGGATGGCCACATGCTTGCCGTGCACAGGCTCGAAGCCCTGTGTCTCCATCCAACCGCGCCCCAGCGCCCCTACACTGCCGCGCACCGCTTCGATCGTCGCCTTCGTCGCCAGCCAGATCGGCACGGCAGTGTCGTCGCGCTCGATCAAGAGCTCGGCCATCGGCACGGAACGTTGGCTGGCGGTCATGGGATTCCTCTCGCGCGGTGACTCGGCTTGCAGCCGCCCCCGATTATTGGCACTTGGTGCGGGGAAAGCAAACGGAGGCTCCCATGGCCGGCAACAGCTATCGTCTCGTGATCGGAACCAAGGCTTGGTCGTCCTGGAGCTTGCGGCCCTGGCTGCTGCTGCGCCAGGCCGGGATCCCTTTCGAGGAGGTGCTGATCGATCTGCGCCAGACCGGCACGCGCGATGCAATCCTCAGGCACTCCCCCTCGGGCAAGGTGCCCTACCTGCAGGCGGGCGACATTGCCGTCTGGGACAGCCTCGCAATCGCGGAATACCTCGCCGATAGCCACCGCGAGAAGCGCCTGTGGCCAGCCGACGCGGCGGCTCGGGCGCATGCGCGCAGCATTTCAGCCGAGATGCATTCGGGTTTTGCGGAGCTGCGCAACGCGCTCCCGATGGATTTCAATGTGAGCAAGCCGCTGGCTGCGATCCCCGACGGCGCAGCCATCGATATCCGCCGGGTCGTCGCGATCTGGCGCGAGACGAGGAGCCGCCATGGCAAGGGCGGGCCGTTCCTCCATGGCGCGTTCTCGGTGGCGGACGCCATGTACGCCCCGGTCTGCTCACGCTTCACCACCTATGCGCCCGACCTGAAGGCCCATGGCGACGACGGCACGGCGGCGGCCTATTGCCAGATGATGATGGGATTGCCGGCGATGCAGGCGTGGGGCAAGGGGGCGCAACGGTGACGCGTGCCGATTGCGGGGCCCCCATCGGCGGCGCTCGTGACATCGAGACGATCTGGATCACACTTGGCGAGGGGACGCGACTGGCGGCCCGCCTCTGGCTGCCGGCGGCTGGCGGCCCGGTCCCGGCGATCCTGGAGTACCTGCCTTATCGCCGGCGCGACCGCCACCGGGTCGATGATTCCCTCACTCATCCCTTCTTTGCCGAGCATGGCTATGCCGCGATCCGGGTCGACATGCGAGGAGCAGGCGATTCCGACGGCATCATGCGCGACGAGTACACGCCGCAGGAGTGGCGCGACGCCGTCGAGGTGATCGAATGGATCGCGCGGCAGGACTGGTGCTCCGGCGCGGTCGGCATGATCGGACTGTCGTGGAGCGGGTTCAACGCGCTGCAGATCGCGGCGCTCCGGCCAAAGCCGCTGAAGGCGATCGTCACCACCTGCGCGTCCGACGATCGCTTTGCCGACGACATGCACTACATGGGCGGTTGCCTGCTGAACGACAACCTGCAGTATGGCGCGACCTTCTTCACCTGGCTCGCAACGCCGCCCGATCCGGCGATCGTGGGTGAGCGCTGGCGGGAGATGTGGCTGGAGCGGCTGGAAGCGGTCACGCCGCGGGCCGGCGAATGGCTGCGCCACCAGACGCGCGACGACTACTGGAAATCAGGCTCGGTCTGCGAGGACTACCGGCGGATCGAGGCCGCCGTGCTCGCGGTCGGTGGCTGGGCGGATGGCTACAGCAATGCCGTGCTGCGG
>JANNSW010000571.1:0-22463 GCA_031403055.1 Hyphomicrobiaceae bacterium
CCCGCCAAGGCCGAGCCGCTCTATGAGGAGATCGTCGGCATCTACCAGGAGTTGAACTCGCGCGACCCGACCGACGGCACTTGGCAAAACGCGCTGCGTTTCTCCTACCGCGATCTCGGCGAGGCGCGACGCCTGCTGGGCAAGCACGACGAGGCGATTGCGGCCTACGAGAGCTGCATGGCGGCGAGCCGATGGCAGCTCGCCAACGAGACGCGCGTCGCTTCGCGCAAACTCCTCGCCGAGCGGGAAATCTCGCTCGCGACGCTGCGGATCGGCACGATCCACCTCGGGAAGGGTGACAAAGCCGGTGCTGCGCGGAGCCTCGCGGCGGGACTTGCGGCGGGCGAGACGCTGGTGCCGCGGGCGGCCGATGGCAACCGCGACGAGGTTTGGACCGATTGGCGCCTTGCAATTGCCGAGGCCTTTCCCGCGCTCGCCCGCCTCAAGACTGATGCAGGCGACCGGGATGGCGCGCTCGCGCTGCTCGTGCGCGGGCACGCGCTGGTGCCGGTGCTCAAGGCCCAGACTTTCGCTTGGGATGGCGAAGCCCTCGACGACCGGCGCCTGAAGATCGAGGCCATGATCGTCGCGCTCGGGGGCACGGTGCCGCAACCCTAACCGCCGCCTACTTTCGCGACTCCTGTCCCGGCAGGCGATACATCGGCGCCTGCGGGGCGGCGGGCTCGGCGCGGCAAAGCTCGACCCAGGTCGGGAGCTCGCCAGCGGACGCCAGCCGCGGCCGGTCGATCGGGGGCGCCAGCGCATCGAGATCGGGGCGACGCCCCGTCAGCGTATACATCATCTGGCAGGCCGAGCAGTTGTTCTCATTCAGAACGCGGGCGGTCCAAGGCCACTCCTCGCGCAAGCTCGCGCGCGCCGCCCGGCAGTTCTCGGGGTGGCCGCTGTGCGCCGAGATCAGCGATTGCGTGATCGGCGACAGCCGCCAGCCCAGCGTCAGCTCGAAATCGGTGAAGTTGAGCCGCATGATGCGCGCCCGGCCGTCGAGCCCGGCATAGGTGCGCCGGTCCTCGCGGTCGCGGATGCAGTCGTCGCAGAACTGGTCGAAAGCGCGGGCCGCGGAGGCGACACCGCGCTCCCAGCGGGCATTCAGCAGCGCCTTCAACGGCGATGTCAGCTCGTCGTACCCGCGCCGCTTGTTGATCTCGGCCCGGCGAGCCAGGGCATGGGGCGATTTCTGCGGATCCTCCAGCATGTCGTCGGGCGCGAGCATGATCAGGTTGATCTCGATATCGAGGGAGTTGTCGCCGGCGTCACGGCGTGTGCGCAGGAAATCCTGCAGTGCGTTCGACAGATCGAGCGCCGTGTCGATGCCCGAGCTCTCGAAATAGCCACCGTCGGCGAAACGGTACTGCTCGCGGCCGTCGTAGCGCGTCCAGGATGCCGGCGGCAGGATCCAGGGAAAGCGGGCGCCGATGCCGACCGCCGTCGACAGCGCGAAATCGGAATCGACGATCGCGTTGATGTTCTGCAGACGCACCGAGCTTTGCCGGTTGAGCCGGAAGGGGGCGGCGATCACGCGTGCGCCGGTTTCCACATGGGTCGCGTTGAGGACGAGCGCGGGCGCCACGCCGTCGGCGCGCCAGTGCGAATAGAAACTCTCGGCGAACGGGTTCTCCGGCGCTTCGGCAACGGTGGCGGCCCAGGCCTGCTCGAAAGAGGCCTCGAGCGCGCGCGCGCGCGAAAATTCCGGCACCGGCCAAGGCACGAAGCGCTGCAGGAAATCGGGAAAGAGGCCCGCGGCGACGAGGGGCGAGAGGAAGTCGCGCGACAGGAAATCATTGCTCTTCTGCTCGTACCAGCCCTTGCTCTGCTCGCCGAACAGACAGGTCGGTTGCCGCACGGGCGTCGCGCGCTCGCGCACGAGGGACGAAAACAGCGCCGAGCCGAGCCCGCCGCCCGAGACGGCCGAGATCGCGAAGATGTGTTGGGCAAAGCCGGGACAGCGATCCTGCATCCGCGCGAGCGTCAGCGCGGCGTGCTGGGCCGCATACATGCCACCGCCTTCGGCCGCGACGATGTAGACCGGATAGGGTTGGCCGCGGGCACGGAAGTAATCGCGATCAGGCCGTGTCTCGAGCCAGATCCGGAAGCTCTTGGCGGCGTTGGGCAGCGGCAGGAATTCCTGCTTCGACGTGCGGATGACGTGGTTGTCGTTGAGGTCGAACCCGGTCGAGAGCAGCGCGGTGACGACCAGCAGCGACAAGGCAGGAAACTTCGTGCGGTCGTAGACGTTCGTCAACGCGCTCGAGAAGAAGGCGAGGCAGATGATGAACAGGTTGAGGATCGTGAACGTTCCGAGCATTTCCGCCAGCATGCCCTGGCTCGCGCGCGCGCCCAGGAAAATGGCGGAGAAGGCGATCACGAGGCCCAGTGTCAGCACGTAGAATCCGATCCTGGTCCACCGCCCGAACAGCCAAGGATTGGGCGTCTCGTACTTCCACCGTTTGCGGAAGGCGCGCAGATAGGTGAAAGCCAGAATGAAAAGACCGATGCCCAGCGAGCCGAGCGAGGCCTTCCAGAGCAGATCGCCCGCCGTCGCGTAAGCGTCAGCCGCCTCGCGGATGCTGACGGCCGTCGCCGGCATCTGCGCATCGAGCCAGTCCGGCACCTCGATCGCCCTCAGGCCGCGCGCCCCCTGTGCCAGGCCGTAGCTCGCCGCGAACGGGAGCGCTGCCCCGAGCAGCCGTGGCAGCCAGCGCAGCAGGAAGCCCGAGCCGTTGGAGGCACCCAGCTCGTCAGGCGACCAGCGCAAGGTGAGGTAGCGGCCGATGAACCAGATGACGAAACCCGCAAGCGCCAATGTGGCGAAGGCAGACGCGATCTGGGGCCAGGAATTGTCACGGTCGAGGGCGTAGGCGCGATAGACCTCCTGGGTCTGGTCGAGCACGGAAAGGGCCGCTCCCCCAACCAGCGTCACCGCGATCGGCGCCCTCAAAACGTAGACCGGGGTTACAATCTGGGTGAAGAACGCGGCGATCCGATTGAGGATGCTCATGACCCATTCCCCCTGAATGACTTCTGGCCGCAGCGCCCCAAACCCGGCCCGCGGACCGGGCGCATATAGCCACAGCCTGACGCCCGCCTCAATGCGTTGCGACCCGCTCTGGCCAGCGTCCAAATCCCGCAGACCGGCTGCGCACTCCTCAAGGGCGCTTGTCGGTGCTGAGCAGATAGACGAGGCATGCCGCCAGCATCAGGCCACCAAAGGTCATGTGCAGCACGCCGAACACCTGCTGCGGCGACTTGCCCTGCGCGGAGAGTGCCGCGACCAGCGCCCCCGACAGCGGCTGCAGCAGGCCAGCTCCCAGGAAGAAGAAGAAGTTGATGAGTGTTATGCCGCGTCCGAGCAGATGCCCGGGGAGGAACGAGCAGGCGTGCGCCAGCAACACCGCATAAGTCATGCCCACGGCCCCGATCGCCGCCAGCAGGGCAACGGCCGGGCCGAGTTGCAGCCCAGGCCAGATACCGAGCGCCAGCAACAGGCCCGCCGTCGCGAGCGTCCCCCACAGCACGATCCATTTGCGCGTGCCGAGCAAGCGGTCGAGCGGGCCGTAGGCGAGCGCGCCGAGCGACATCGCCGCTGCCATGATCAGCACGGCATTGCCGCGGCCCACAGCATCGAGCCCATGCACCTGGGCGAGGTAGGGGCCGATCCAGAGGCCGCGCTCGCACAGCATCACGGCATAGCTGACGAGGATGATCGGCAGCAGCGGCCAGAGGCCGCGGATCGAGGCGATCTGCAGCAAGGCCGAGCCGAAGCCTTGGTTCCTTTCCTGCGGCGGCTTGGCGGCAAGCGCCAACGCGGGCAGCAACACGAATGCGAGTCCGGCAATGCCGACGGCGAGAATTGCGATCGCGATGAACGTCGGCCGCCAGCCAAAGGCTGCAACGGCAAGCGCGAGCGGGGTTGCGCCCAGCAGATTGCCGGCCGTGCCGATGCCGAGCAGCCAGGACGAGAGCGTGGCGAGCCGCTCGGGCGGTGCCGTGCGGGCGAAGGTGAAAACAGCGCTCACGTAGATCGGCGCGCTGCCAAGGCCGATCAGACCCATGCCGGCAAGGCAGGCTGCATAGCTCGACGCCTGGCTGAGGGTGGCGGCACCTGCGGCCGCGGTCAGCATGAACAGCGGCATGGTGCGCCGCGGCCCATGCCGGTCGAGCGCCCAGCCGACCGGGAGCTGAGCGATGGCGAAAGCCCAGAACCAGACAGCCGAGATGTTGGCGAGTTGTTGCGTCGTGAGGCTCAGATCGGCCGCCAGGTCCGGCGCCACGACCGCCAGGAACGAGCGGAAGAACTGGCTGAGCGTATAGGCCGCGAGGAAAGCGAGAAAGACGCGCACGCTGCACTCCACGTTGGCTTCGACAGGTTTCGCGGGCGTCACCGGCGGACACCCCTACCCGTCATCCCGGCCTAGTGTCCTTTCATCTCCGAAATACGCTCAACCTTGCAGTGTCCTCTGAAGCGTATTTCGGAGATGAAAGGACACTAGCAACTCCATGATTCTAGTGTGGTTTCGCCTCGCAAATGCCATCTCCGAGCCAGCCGCGGATGCTGGATGGCATTGGCGAGATACCACACTGGTGCCGGTCGCGGTGGAGCGATGCCGAACCGAGCCATTTCCGGCACGCGCGCCGGGATCGCCGATGGCATCGCGGTCGATTTGGCGAAGATCCCGGATCGATGCCTGATGACATCGTCCGGGATGACGGATGTGGGTATGGTAGACCAATTCTGCCTTGGTAGGCCACCCCGAAGCCCTCTCGTCTGACGCCCGCGTCCGCGGCGCCCATTTCCAATGCAAAAAATATTGTGCCGGACTGTTCCACCCGGAACAGGCGTTCGAGCCGGTTGCACTTAAGTTACATTCATCGAGCCGGGAACAGCCGAATTGTCCAGCGGCCCGGGTCGAAGAGACAGAGTGAATGAGCAGCCAAAAACTCAATCAGACTGATCTCAGTTCATGCGAAAGAGGGATCGTAGAAATCTCGTTTCACATGAGAGCGAAATTATTCAACAAAACAACCTCAGGAGATGAATCATGGCAATAGTGAATCTGACGGATCTCGCCAATTCCTACTCGAATGGCGGCTTCGGCGACACGATCTATGCTTACGCGGGCAACGATACCGTGTGGGGCAATGGCGGCGACGACATCATCTACGGCGGATTGGGTAACGATCAACTCATCGGCGGCGAAGGCTACGACGATCTCTATGGCGGCTCCAACAATGACATGATCTGGGGTGGCGGCAATGCCGACGAGCTTTACGGACAGAGCGGCAACGACAGCCTCGCGGGCGGCATCGGCGATGATTGGATCGATGGCGGCACCGGCCTCGACACGCTCTGGGGCGAGGGCGGCTACGATCATCTGCTCGGCGGCGCCAACGCCGACAAGCTCTATGGCGGCGCCAACGGCGACATCCTGGAAGGCGGCTCGGGCAACGACACCGTCAATGGCGGCACCGGTATCGACAGCCTCTATGGCGGTACGGGCTACGACCGGTTCGTCTTCAAGGATGGTGACGGCTCGAATGACTGGATCTACGACTACAACGACACCTATGACACCATCGACCTGACGGGCGTCGCCAGCGCCTACTCGATCTCCAATCTCACGCTCACGCAATACTCGAACGGCGTCGGCATCAATTACGGTTCGGGCGACTTCTTCGTGGTCGGCGCGACCAAGGGCCAGTTCGACAACGGCGATTTCTACTTCTGAGGCAAGCACGGCATGCAGGCCGCCTGCCCGCTGCGGAGCCGGGCGGTCCTCCATTCCACCAGACGAGGCAGCGCTTCACCGTCCGACCGGTCAAGCGCTGCCTCTCACGCCCGCAAGCCTCTCTTTACCTTCTTGGTGCTAGTGTTCCGTCCCATTCATTCGATTCCGGCGAAGCTGGATCAATGAATGGAAAGACGGAACACAAACAAAGAGTTGCTAGTGGGCTGGCCAGTCATTTGGGTTACCTAATGAATGAGTCAGAACACTAGCCTCGCGCGTTCAACGGCTGGCTGGTCCGGGTGTGGTGCCATGGCGCCGCCGTTACGCGGATTGGCGGGGCATGAATCTCCTCATACATATCGGCTTCCACAAGACGGCGACGACCTGGTTGCAGGAGAAGCTGTTCGCGGCGCCCGGCACCGGCTTCACGGTGGTTGCACCCGATCGCAAGGACTGCCTCTATTTCGGCTGGGAGCTGATCTGCGGCCGGGGCTGGGAGGCCTATCGGCAGGGCCGGCTCGAGACGCCCTTCGAGTTCGATGCCAAGCGCGTTCGCGCCCATCTGGACGAGTTGGTCGCCGGCATCGAGGGCTGCTCCGTCGTCTCCAACGAGGACCTCTCTGGCCACATCTGGAGCGGGGGTGTCGCCAAGAAGGAAATCGCGGACCGGATCTTCGCGGTGGCGCCCGACGCCAAAATCCTCATCACCATCCGCGAGCAGCAGGCTCTGATCCAGTCCTCCTACGACCATTTCCTCTGGTGCGGCGGGCTCGCGAGCATCGACAATTACCTTTCGACCTACAACGAGTTCCAGGTGCCGCTCTTCAATCGCGTTCACCTGCGCTACGATCAGACGGTTGCCTATTACCAGCGGCTGTTCGGGCCGCGGCGGGTGCTGGTGCTGGCGTATGAGGATTTCCGCGACCGCCCGGTCCGGTTCCTGCGCCAGCTGACCGACTTCGCCGGCCTGCCCCCGCTCGACGAGAAGCGGCTCAGCCACACCGAGCGCGTGAACCATCGCGGGGCGGCGGTCGCGGCGCTGCATCACTGGTTGCGCCCGCTCAATCTGCTTGGCAGCCCCAACAATCTGAATGGCCGGTTCGGGTTCGGCTCGACCCGGCTGTGGCGCCAGGCTGTGCGCAGCCTCGCGCCGGCCGTCCCCGCTGTCCTCGCCAAGCGGCGGGAAGCGGCAGTGCGTGCGCGGATCGAGCGCCTGATCGGGGGCGACTATGCGCGATCCAATGCCCGCCTCGCTGAGTTGACGGGGCTCGATCTCGCTGGGCTCGGCTACGCCATGCCTGCTGTCGGGCAAACGCCTTCGCTCGCGCTGGCGGCGGAGTGACGGTCATGCGGTTTACCGAGCGGCTGGCCACTCGAGCGCTGATTGCGCTCGGCTTGAAAGTTGCCGGCGCAGCCTCGGGATTGCTGGCGACGCTGCTGCTGGCACGCGCCATGGCGATCGAGGATTTCGGGCTGGTGGCCTTCCTCACTTCGCTGCTGTCGCTCGGCACCATCGCCGTGCTGCTCGGACACGAATCGCTGCTGATCCGCGAGCTGCCGCGCCTGAGCCGTGCGGGTAATGCCAGCGAGGCGCGTGGCCTGCTCGCCCATGCGGGGTTGATGACGGGTCTGCTCGGGCTCGCCGCTGCCGCGCTTGGACTTGGCGGGCTCGCGGCGGGGCTGGTTCCGCAGGCGCATGTGGGCGCCTATCTCGCGGCCTGCCTCACGCTGCCGCTGCTGGCGATCTACCGGCTGTCGGGGGCGGCGCTGCAAGGGCTCGGGCATGTGCTGGTGGGCGATTGCATCGCTCAGTCGCTGGTGCAGGTGGTGTTTCTTGCCGGCGTTGCGGGCGTGATGCTGACGGGTCTGGCACTTTCGGCCGGCCTCGCCATGGAGCTGAGGCTGGTGGCATCCGCCGTTGCCGCGGCCTCCGGCGTCGCGCTCGCCTGTTGGGTCATGCGCCGCCTGCCCGCGACCACACGCGTATCGCGCACCCGCCATTGGCTCACCGAAGCCCCGCCCTACGCCCTGCTGATGGCCGCGCTCTTCCTCATCACCGAGAGCGACACGCTGATCGTAAAGCTGATGGCGGGCGACCTCGCCGCCGGTCTCTACCGGCCGCCGCAGCGGGTGGTCTGGGCGATCTCGTTCGGGATCATGGCGGTCAATACGCTGATGCAACCCAGAATCTCGGGGTTGGCGGCTGCCGAACGGCCGCATGAGCTGCAGCGGGCCGTGTCGGCCGCCGTGCGCATGAGCCTCGTACTGACGGTGCCGGCGAGCCTGCTGGTCGTGGGTTTCGCCGAGCCGATCCTCGCTCTGTTCGGGGAGGCCTATCGGGACGGCGCGACGGCGTTGCGCATTCTGGCGCTGGGCCAGCTCGTCAACACCGGCATGGGTCCGGTCGCGGTGCTGCTCAACATGACGGGTCATCAGCGCACGACCTTGCGACTGACGCTGCTGGTCGTCGCCTTCAATGCCGTGCTGGCGGTCGCGTTGACCGGTACGCTCGGCATCGCGGGCGCGGCGTCGGCGACCGCCTTCTCGATGGCGCTCTGGAATGTGCTGCTGTGGCGTGCCGTCCGCCAGCGCCTCGACATCCGCCCGACCGCGCTCGCGTCCGGCGTCTGGCGGATCCGTCCACTCGGCGCGCCGGCGTGAGGTGACGCCAAGACCGCAAGCTCCGGCAAGGCTATCGTGTCGCTCGCTGTAGGTCGGGTAGAGCAAGCGCGCATTCGCGCGGAGAAACCCGACAGCAAAGAAGCGCGCGAAGCGCACCGAACGACTTTGCCGCGCAGCTGCAAAAGAGAAAACGAGCTTCGCACTTCTTTCTGTTGGGTTTCGCCATGGGCTCAACCCAACCTACGCGGGGGGCATGGCAGCGTGAGGTGACGCGATGGCCATTGCCCACTATAAGGTCGTGCCGTTCTGTCCAATCCCCTGAGCCCCATGCCCTACAAGATCGCCGAAGTCGAGATTCTGATCGTGCCGGACTGGGGCAATGCGGGACCCGACCATTGGCAGTCGCGCTGGACGGCGAAAATGCGGACGGCGCACCGGGTCGAGCAGGAACGCCCGCTGCTCGCCGATTGGGTCGGGCGGATCGTGCAAGCCGTTACCGCCGCCCAGCGTCCGGTCGTGCTCGTCGCCCATGGTTGCGGCGTGCCGGCGGTCGTGCATGCGGCACCCCGGCTCGATCGCGGCAAGGTGGCGGGCGCGTTTCTGGTGGCGCCGACCGATCTCGCGCAGACCAGCTCGCCCTGGCCGACGCAGGCGGGCGGCTTCCATCCGGTGCCGACCGATCCGCTGCCGTTTCCCTCCCTCGTCATTGCCAGCCGCAACGATCCCTACATGGCATTCGAGCGGGCGAGGGGCTTGGCGCTCGACTGGGGCGCCGATTTCGCCGACGCGGGCGACTCCGGCCACATCGATGCTGCCTCCGGCCATGGCCCCTGGCCCGAAGGGTTGCTGCGGCTCGGGGCATTTCTGCGGCGCCTGGGGTGAGGCGGCCGCCGGGCGATGACGCGAGATCGATGGCGTTTGGTGCCACTGTGCCAGACCGGCGCGGCCTTCCTCGGCTCGTTTACTGTCCGGCCATTGATGTTTGAATGTTTATCGAAGATTAGCTCGGTCCGCGCAATCTGTCGCAAATAATGGAGTGAGAAACGGAGCAAGGGATATGCGTCGGCGGATCCTGTTTCTTTCGCTGGTGATGGTTGGTCCGGGCATGGCCGAGGCCGCCGGCATCAACTGCACTGCGAGCGAGCGGCGACTCGAGATCGAGCTCGATGCCTCGACCGATCCCGCGCGTGGCGGGGCGATCTACGAGGCGGCTGGCCAGATCAGCGTGAAGCTTCCCGGGCACAAGCGCAACCTTTCGATCTTGCTCGACGGCAATCACGTGGCTCAGTACTGGAGCGACGAGGACGAGCTGCGATTGAGGCTGGCGCGGACGGTCGAGGAGGCCGGCGATCCCGGTGCGGAAGCCGGCGGCGACGTGGCCGAGGACGAGGCCGCCGCCATTCCCGCCAACGGGCCGGTCGATTTGACGATCGTGGCGCACCGGGATGCCAGCACGGGTGAGTTCGAAGGCACCTACCGGTTGGTGTCGAGCATGATCGAGGCCGAGGCGACGGGCTCGGTCGTCTGCGTCGTCGAAACGCAATAGCGCAAGCAGCGCGATCAGGGCTTGGCGCGCGACACCGCAAGGCGATCCCAGCGGGCTAGGATCAGCGCGTCGGCTGCGGCCGTCAGCAGCAGCGCAGCGGCGATCAGGGCGGCTTGGGAAGGCTCCAGCCCGAGCGTTGCGCGAAAGACCAAGAGCGCGATGCCCAACAGCGCGAACAATAGGGCAAGGCCCGCGAACAGCAGTTTGCCGGCAGGCCAGCGAACGGGTGCGGACATCGGTCGTCTCCCTCGAGGGTGGTCGTCGCCCTGCGGCGTGCCAGCAGCAGAACGGGGCAATCGCGGCAGGCTCATGGCGATGCGCTACCCCGGCGGCTCGCGCGGCACCCGTGCCCGCGCGAGCAAGTCGTCCCTGGTCGGCGCGAAATCCTCGGCGATCCAGTCTGCTTCGAGCCGCCCGAGCACCCGCCCCAAGGCGATCCCCGGTTTGAAGCCCAGTGCGATCAGATCGGCACCCGTGACGGGCAATCGCGGCGGCTGCCAGCGTGCCGGCAGCTGCAGCAACTGGCGCCGATCCGCCTTACTCGCTGCAACCGGATCGAGTGCCTCCGCCAGGCGCAGCGCGAAGCCGTATCTTGCCGTGCCAAAGCGATAGAGAGCAGCGCGGGCCGATCGCTCGTCGTCGATCGTCGCGAGCTCACGATGCCGCGCGGCGAGCTTCAACAGGTCGGTTTCGGCATTGGAGAGACGCAACCGCATGGCGAGCCGCTCCGCATCCTCCTCGATCCGGACAGCGAGGGCTGCGAGCCGCAGCATCGGCTCGGGCGTGTCGCCATGGCGCTGATCGGTGTCCGCGAGGCGAGAAAACGCCGGCAGATGACCGATGGCTCCCAGTATGCGGCCGAGCAGACCCGCGTGCGCCATCGCCGCGATTGCCGGGGCTGCATGGGGTGCAATCAGCAGCTTCACCAGCTCGGCGCGGATGCGCTCCCCCGACAGGCCGTCGAGGCCCGCCCGTTCGCCGATCGAAGCCTCGAGACCTGCCGCGTCGAGCCTGCCCTCGCCGTAGGTTGCGCTGAACCGGAAGAAGCGCAGGATCCGCAGGAAATCCTCGCGGATGCGCGCAAGCGGATCGCCGATGAAGCGGACGCGGCGCGCGAGCAGATCGCCATAGCCGCCGACGCAATCGAGCACCTCGCCCCGGGCGTCGCAATAGAGTGCGTTCATCGTGAAGTCGCGCCGCCTCGCATCGGCCTCCCAGTCGGTGGTGTAGGCGACCTTGGCGTGGCGCCCGAAGGTTTCGACGTCCTGCCTGAGTGTCGTCACCTCATAGGGGATGTGGCCCGAGACGATGGTGACAGTGCCGTGGGCGAGACCGGTCGGCACCACTTTGAGGTGGGCCAGCGCGGCAGCACGCATCATTTCCTGCGGGGGCGCGCTCGTTGCGATGTCGATATCGGCAACGGGAGTGCCCAGCAGCGTGTTGCGTACCGCTCCCCCGACCGCCCTGGCGGCATGGCCCGCGGTGGCGAGCGCGGCGAACACGGCCTGCGTCTCGTGGCGCTCGAGCCATTCAGCTCCCTTGATGCGGGGCGGGATGGCGCTCTGCTTGTGGGTCACGATCGAAAGCCTCCCCTCGCCGTTCACTCGCCGAGTGCGACGCCTTCGCGGCGGGGATCGGCTGCACCCTCGAGCAAGCCGTCGCGTTTGACGATGATGTGCAGTCCGCTCGTCATCAGCACCGGTCGGATGCTCTGGCCCTGCAGCCCCATGGTCAAGCCGAGCTGCGCACCGGCGACACCGATCTCGACCTCGAAGGGGCCGTTGCGGCTGCCGAAATTGACGAGGTCGGCCGCCTGTTGCGGCGAGCAATGCCAGTCAATCACACAGATCAGCGATTTCAGCACGTAGAGAATGATGCGCGAGCCGCCGGGTGAGCCGGTCACCATCTCCAGGCTGCCGTCGACACCGAGCACGATCGTCGGCGCCATCGAGCTGCGCGGGCGTTTGCCCGCTTCCACCCGGTTGGCGACCGGCCGGCCCTGCTTGTCGATCGGCTCGAAGGAGAAGTCGGTCAGCTCGTTGTTGATGAGGAACCCCTCGACCATCATGCGCGAGCCGAAGGCGGCCTCGATGGTCGTCGTCATGGCAACGGCGTTGCCATCCTGGTCGGCGATCGAAATGTGGCTGGTGCCCACACTCTCATGGGTCGCATCGGTGCCATAGAGCAGGCCCTCGCGCATCGGCGGCTCGCCGGCCTCGGCCTTGGCCATCGGCTTCCTCGGATCGATCAGCTTGCGGCGGGCGTCGAGATAGGCGGGATCGAGCAGACCGGCTGGCTGGGGCACGAAATCGGTATCCGCCATGTAGCGGTCGCGGTCGGCGAAGGCGAGCTTCTCGGCTTCGGCAATCAGCGAAAGGGCGGCCGGCTCGAGCGGCACCTTCCCGACCGCGAGCGGCTCGATCAGCGCGAGCACCATCGCGACGGTTGGGCCGCCAGAGGATGGCGGGCCCATGCCGCAGATGCGCCGCTGGCGGTATGGGGTGCAGAGCGGCTCGCGCTCTTTCGCCTGGTAGGCGGCAAGGTCGGCCGCCGTCATATCGCCGGGGATCTCAGAGCTGCCCACCTTGGCGATGATTTTCTGCGCAAGCGGCCCGCGATAGAAGGCGTCAGCGCCGCCAGCCGCGATCTCGCGCAGGACGGCGGCAAAGCGTGGATTGCGCAGCAACGAGCCTGCGGCGCGGGGCCAGCCCTTGGCGTCGTAGAAATAGTCCCGCGCTTCAGTCTCGAATGATTTGGCGCCCTGCCAATGCAGCAGCAGATTGAGCCGCGACGGCACGGGAAATCCATCCTCCGCCAGCTTGATCGCCGGCTCGAACAGGCGCGCCCAGGGCAGGCGGCCGTGGCGCTCGTGGGCAAGCTCGAGCACGCGCAGCAGCCCTGGCACACCCGGCGACAGGCCGCTCGCGACGGCCTCGTCGAAATCGCGCGACGTGCCGTCGGCAAGCAGGAACCGATCGGGCTTGGCGGCGGCCGGCGCCGTCTCGCGGCCATCGTAGCTTCTCACCTCGCGCTTGGCGGCTTCGAAATGCAGGATGAACGCGCCCCCGCCCAGCCCAGAGGATTGCGGCTCGACCAGGTTCAGCACCATCTGCACCGCGATTGCCGCATCGATGGCGCTGCCGCCTTCGCGCAGGATTTCGAGCCCCGCCGCGCTCGCGAGTGGATGGGCGGAGGTGACCATGTGGCGCTTGCCCGTGGCGCCCGCCTTCGCCACCGTGCCGGTCGCGGCCTCGGGGGCGGCCTGCTTTTGTTGCGCGGTCGTGTCCTGGGCGGCGACCGGAGCGATCGCCAGGGCGAGCAGGACGCCGCTGAGGAGCCAAGTGCGGCCTGCGTTCGCCGTTTTCTGGCGTTGCTCTTGCAACCAGAACTGCCTTAACCTAGCGCTGATGCTGCCCATGCACGCCCTCGATGCCCTTGGAAACCCGGTTCGCCGCGCCATTCTACACGAGTTGCGCGCCACGCCATTGTCTGTCGGTGAGATCGCCGACCGCCTTCCTGTCAGCCGGCCGGCGGTCTCGCGTCATCTGCGGGTGCTGGCTGAGGCCGGGCTCGTCGAGATGCGCGGCGAGGGCATCCGCAACGTCTATTCGGTGCGGCGCCAGGGCTTTGCTTCCGTTGGCGAATTCCTCGATGAGTTCTGGACCAAGGCGCTCGACCGGCTGTTGGAGATCTCAGGCAAATGATGACCAAGTCGGTGCTCTTGCCGCTGCAACCCGCTGCGGCGTTCGAGCTTTTTACCACCGCCATCTCCGATTGGTGGCCGGCTTCGAGCCGTCACACCAATGATCCCGCGAGCGTGGTGCTGCTCTCGGCTGAGGCTGGACTGGTCGAGCGCGCGAGCGACGGGCACGAGATCGTGCTCGGCAAGGTGCTTGCCTGGGAGCCACCGGGGCGGATCCTGTTGGATTTCTTTATCGCGACCGGTCCGGAGCAACCGACGGCTGTCGAGATCCGCTTCCAGTTGGAAGGTGGTGGCACACGGCTGACCGTGGTCCACCGTCCCAAACCCGAGAGCGAGGCACTGTGGGATGGCTGGGTGGCGCGCTACGAGCGGGCGTGGGAGCGTGTGCTGGCGGCGCTGGCCGAGGCGGCTTCGGGTGCGAAGAGGTGATGGCAGTGTTGGCGTGCGGCGTGCCGGCTTGAAATCCGTAACCGTTGTGTTACGAGGAGGGCATGAAAAGCTTCGCTGTCGTGATCTCGATCCGGGCTCGGCCCGAGACGGTCTGGGCGCTCCTGACGGACGGGCCCGGCTATCCCCAATGGAGCTCGACGGTCGAGCGGATCGACGGGCGGATTGCTGCCGGCGAGAAGGTGACGGTTCATACCAAGGCCGCCGCGGGGCGTGCGTTTGCGCTGCAAGTGACAGAGCTGGTGGCACCGCGCCGGATGGTGTGGTCGGGCGGCATGCCGTTCGGCCTCTTCAAGGGGGCCCGCACCTACACGTTGACCCCGAAGGGCGAAGGCACGGTCGAGTTCGCCATGCGCGAGGAGTTCAGCGGGCTGCTGGCGCCGCTCATCACGCGCTCGATTCCCGATCTGCAGCCCCAGTTCGACCAGTTCGCAGCCGATTTGAAGCGGCGGGCGGAGGCCCAGCGTTAGTCATTCGAGGAGTCGAGCCATGGCCAAGGCTGCAGCATCACCGACCCTGCCGGCAAGTGCGGGCGCTGGGACGAAGGCGAGCCCGTGGTGTTTGAAGACCCCGAGCGGCCAGTCGGAGTTCTCGGTGTATCGGGATCCGGCCTCTGATCCCAGTGCTCTCGTCGTACAGGTGGGCAAGACCGAGCTGCGGTATCATCTGCGCTGCCTCGAGGACCTCTGCGCGATGCTGAAATCCCATGGCGACTGGATGGCGCTGGGCAGTGCAGACGAGCAGAAGGAGGCGGGGGCTGGGACGGTGGAAGCCTGGGCGCGCTCGAGCGAGAATCCGGTGAAGGGCTGGTACGGCCTGAAGAAGGGCCTGCGCGGACGCTTTGCCAACTACGTGCCCCCGGTGCTGGAGGCGCTCGGCCGGGCCGAGGTCGAGCACAATCCCAGGAACAATCGGATGCGCGCGAAGTAGGTGGGGGAGCCCTTCGCGAAGCCCAGCGTCCGGGTTGCGGGGTCAGACCCCTTAGCCCAGACCCCTTAGCCCCCGTTCCCGTCATGGGGCAAGGCTCCGCGACAAAGGGGTCAGACCTCGCTGTCCTCAATGGAAATCGCGTGAATGGCCGAAGGCATGAGTTGGATTGAAGTCCTTGTGCCACGGGTGTAGATTGTGACCATGAAGACGATCAGTATCGAAAGTGCCCAGCAGGATCTTCCCGATCTCGTCAAGCGCGCGCTCGACGGGGAGGAGATCGTCATTCTTTCCGACGGCAGGAGGATTCGTCTGGCACCGCTGCCTGCGGGCTCCGGCTTCAATGAGGCCACTGCTCGCCGCCGGGGCTACGGAGCGCTCAGGGGCAAGATCAAGTTGGGTCCGGAATTCTTCGAGCCACTCTCGGACGAAGAGTGCGGGCGGACGAAGAGTGCGGGCTTTCCGACGAGTAAGGGGTGAGGGGTGCGGCTTCTTCTCGACACCAGTGCGCTGATTTGGTGGTTCGCAGCGAGTCCCGAGTTGCCTGCCGCGAGTCGAGACCTGATCGCCCGCGATGATGCGGAGGTTTTGGTCAGCGCCGC
This sequence comes from Hyphomicrobiaceae bacterium, assembly GCA_031403055.1. Classification (GTDB taxonomy): domain Bacteria; phylum Pseudomonadota; class Alphaproteobacteria; order Rhizobiales; family Hyphomicrobiaceae; genus JANNSW01. The sequence goes on from JANNSW010000571.1 coordinate 15,592, forward strand.
GTCGGCCTGGGAGATCTGCACCAAGATCAGGATCGGCAAGCTGCATGGCGCACACGATCTGTGCGAGCGGTTCTCGGATTTTCTCCGGAAGTACGAGTTTGAGCCGCTTGCAATTCCGGTTGAGCACGCGCGGCTCGCCGGTCGCCTGCCCGGTGCGCACAAGGATCCGTTCGATCGCATGCTCGCTGCCCAAGCTCTCATCGAGGCTGTACCTGTGGTGACGAGTGATCCTGCAATTGCAGGGTTCGGGGCAAAGGTCATCTGGTAGATCTGACCGAGGCTTATGCCTGGTGCGGGCGTTCATTGGTGCAGGCTTTGGCTGTATTCGAGCCCCGCCCCCTCAATGGAAATCGCGCGAGGGCGGGATGATGCGCTGCTCGCGGGGGTGGCGGACAAAGCGCGGATGCCCTTGGCCGTCACGGTTGCGCGCGGAGCCGGGCTCGGGGCGCTTCACCTCGTCGGCGTTGGCGATCGGCACCGGCATCCTGTCGGCCTCCTCCGACAGCAGCCGCAGCCAATCGCTCCGGTCCTCCAATTGCTGGGCGATCACATGGATGATGTCCTCGTGACGCTGCACCACGCCGCGGATGACGACGAGGCGCGCGGCCATGACGACCTTGCGGAAGCGCTCGAGCATGTTGGGCCAGACGACCGCATTGGCGACGCCGGTCTCGTCCTCGATCGTCATGAAGACGACGCCCTTGGCACTGCCGGGGCGCTGGCGCACCAGCACGACGCCGGCGATGGCGACGCGCGCGCCGTCGCGCAAGCCTCTGAGCTCGTCGGCCGCCAGCATGCGCTCGGCCGAGAGCCGCTCGCGCAGAAAGCTCATGGGGTGGGCCTTGAGGGACAAGCGCAGCGTGCGGTAGTCGTCGACCACGTGCTCCGAGAGCGCCATCTCCGGCAGCGCGATGGCGTCCTCCTCGCCCGCATCGCGCGCATCCGCATGGGCAAACAGCGGCAACGTGGGCGCATCGGCGAGCGCGCGCACCTGCCACAGCGCCTGGCGCCGATCGATCCCGAGCGAGCGGCAGGCATCGGCGGCGGCAATCCGCTCGAGGGTCGCGCGCCGGACGCGGGCGCGGGTCTGGATCTCGGCCAAAGTAGGGAGCGGGCAGCGGGCAGCGGGCAGCGGGTCGAAGTCGGAAAATCCCGCTGCCTGTTGCCTGCTGCCTGCTGCCTTCTCACGTGCCGCGACGATCCGCTCCGCCTCGTCCTGGCGCAGCCCGTCGATCTGGCGCAGACCCAGCCGCAACGCCCAGGTGCCCGGCTGCATCCCCGGCTCGAGCGTCGCATCCCAATGGCTGTGGCCCACGTCGGCCGCGCGCGCCTCGACGCCGTGCAGCTGAGCATCGTGCACGATCTGGGCGGGCGCGTAGAAGCCCATCGGCTGGGAGTTGAGGAGGGCTGCCGCGAAGGCTTCCGGATAATGGCATTTGAGCCAGGCGGAGACATAGACGAGGTGGGCAAAGCTCGCCGCATGGCTCTCGGGAAAGCCGTACTCGCCAAACCCCTTGATCTGGTCGAAGCAGCGTTTGGCGAAAGCGGGCTCGTAGCCGCGCGCGACCATGCGCGAGACCATCTTCTCCTCGAGCAGCCCGATCGTGCCCTTGCGCCGGAAGGTCGCCATGGCGCGGCGCAGCTCGTTGGCCTCTTGCGGGGAGAACCGCGCGGCGACCATGGCGATGCGCATCGCCTGCTCCTGGAACAGCGGCACGCCCTTGGTCTTGCCGAGGATCTGGCGCAGCTCGTCGGGTGGGCCATGCTCGGGCGCCGGAGAGGGATAGTCCTCGGGCTCGGTGCCGGCGCGCCGGCGCAGATAGGGATGCACCATGTCGCCCTGGATCGGCCCTGGCCGCACGATCGCCACCTCGATCACGAGGTCGTAGAAGGTGCGCGGCTTCAGGCGCGGCAGCATGTTCATCTGCGCGCGGCTCTCGACCTGGAACACGCCGAGCGAATCCGCCCGGCACAGCATGTCGTAGACGGCCGGATCCTCGCGCGGGACGGTGCCGAGCGAGAGGCGCTTGCGATGGTGGCGCTCGATGAGATCGAAGCTCCTGCGGATGCAGGAGAGCATGCCGAGGCCGAGCACGTCGACTTTCAACAGCCCCAGCGTATCGAGATCGTCCTTGTCCCATTCGATCACGGTGCGCTCCGCCATCGCGGCGTTGCCGATCGGCACGACCTCGCAGAGCGGGCGGCGCGTGAGGACGAAGCCGCCCACGTGCTGGGAGAGATGGCGGGGAAAACCCATCAGCTCCCGGCTGAGCTCGAGGGTCCGGGCGATCAGCGGGTTGTCCGGATCGAGCCCCGCCTCGCGCACGTGACTTTCGGGCAACACGCCACCCGAGCGCGTCCCCCAGACCATGCCGGCGAGCGCGGCCGTGGTGTCGGCCGAGAGGCCGATCGCCTTGCCGACCTCGCGCACGGCCGAGCGCGCGCGGTAGGAGATGACGGTCGCGGCGAGCCCGGCGCGCTCCCGGCCGTAGCGGGCATAGATGTACTGGATCACCTCCTCGCGCCGCTCGTGCTCGAAATCGACGTCGATGTCGGGGGGCTCGCGCCGCTCCGGCGAGATGAAGCGCTCGAACAGCAGATCGATCTCGGCCGGGTTGACGTTGGTGATGCCGAGCATGTAGCAGACGGCGGAGTTGGCGGCCGACCCGCGCCCCTGACAGAGGATGGCGCGCGAGCGGGCGAAGGTCACGATGTCGTGGACGGTCAGGAAATAGGGCGCATAGCCGAGCTCGGCGATGAGGGCGAGCTCGCGCTCGATGGTCGCCCGGATCTTCGGCGCCAGCCCGCCGGGATAGCGCCAGCTCGCCCCATCCCAGGCGAGCGTCTCCAAATGCTGCTGCGGGGTCTTGCCCGCCGGCACCGGCTCGTCGGGATACTCGTAGACGAGCTCGTCGAGTGAGAAGCGGCAGGCGTCCGCGATTGCCAGCGTGCGCGCGAGCGCCGGCTCGTGGCCGCGCCAGAGGCGGGCGATCTCGGCGGGCGACTTCAGGTGACGCTCGGCGTTGACCTCGAGCCGCGTGCCCGCCTCGGCGAGCGTGCATTTCTCCCGGATCGCCGTCAGCACGTCCTGCAGGGGGCGCCGGTGGGGGGCGTGGTAGAGCACGTCGCCGGTCGCGACGAGCAGGGCTCCGGTGCGCTCGGCGATGGCCGCGAGCGCGGCCAGTCTGGCGCGGTCATCGCCCCACAACCGATGGGTCGCGGCAAGATAGAGAGGCGAGGGCAGCGCCGCGCCGAGGCGCTGGAGCGCGTGCTCGAAGGCCGGGGCCATGCTCGCCTCGGTTGCGGCCTCGCCGAGCGCTTCGCGCCAATCCCAATGCTCGGGCGCCAGCGCGATCAGGATCTGGCCCTCGGCGTGGGCTGCGACGTCGGCGAGGCTGAGGATGCAGTGGCCTTTGCCTGCCCGCCGCTGGCCGAGCGAGAGGAGGCGCGAGAGCCGGGCATAGGCCTCGCGATCCCGTGGCAGGCAGAGGAGGGAGGGCGCGTCCACGAGGTCGAGCCGGGCGCCGACGATGAGCTTCAATCCGACCTCCTTGGCGGCGAGGTGTGCGCGCACGACGCCGGCGAGCGTATTGCGGTCGGTCACCGCGAGCGCCGAAAGCCCGAGCGCGCGCGCGGTCGCGACCAGCTCCTCGGCGTGCGAGCCGCCCTCGAGGAAGGTGAAATTGCTCGTCGCCTGCAGCTCGGCATAGGCGGGCGGGGGTGTGTTGGCGGGGTGCGGCATGTTGCTATTTTGTTCTTGTCATGACTGCAATCAAAGCAGCTTGTTCAAGGTCGCGAGCACGCCGACCGCGACGACCAGCATGCCGCCCATGCGGACGGAGAGCTTCAAGCCCATGGCCTCGATGTCCTTGTGCAGGAGGTCGACCCGCGTATCGATTTTGCCGTCGAGCCGCGTCTCGATCGCCTTCATGTCGGACCTGAGGTTGGTCTCGATCGCCTTCATGTCGGACCTGATGCTCGCGGCGGTGGATTGCAGCTCGGACCGCAGGCGGCCTTCCGTGGCGGCGAGGTCGGACCGCAGAGCAGTCTCTGCGGCGGCGAGGTCAGACCGCAGAGCAGTCTCCGCGGCTTTCAGATCGGTCTTGGTGGCGAGATTGTCCATCACGAAGTCTTTCAAGGTGAAGGCGTGGGCTTCCGCCACCTCGGGCCGCTCGCCTGCTTCGATCAGGCGCTTCGCGAAGGATAAGGTATCAAATTGCAGCGTCATGTTCAGCCCCTTTCTTCGATGCACTTTCAGGCTCACCCATAGAGCCCGTGCAGGTACCAGGCCGGCGCTTCCCCGCCCTCGCCGTAGAGGCCGGCGCGGAACACCCAGTAGCGGCCCCCCTCCTCGTCCTCGACGGTGTAGTAGTCGCGCGTGCGCTCGAGGGTGGCCGAGCTGGGGCCGATACCGAGGAAGGGCCGCCACCATTCGCCGGCGATGCGCTCCGGGCCTTGGGCGCGCACCACGAGGCGGGCCTTGCGGCGCCAGCGGAGACGCGCGGGCGGCCCATCCGGGATCGCGGCGACGACCTCGATCGGCTCGGGCGGCGCGAGCAGGAACGGGGGCCGCGAGGGCAGGCGGCGAGGCAGGATCAGCGGTGGCTGGTCCGGCGGCGGGGCGGGATCGAGCGCCGGGAGGAGGATCTCGGAGCGCTCCGGCAGCTGACTCGCGCCGGTGCCGATCCGCAGGATCCGGGTCCGGCCGAGCCGGTTGGCGAGGCGGTCGACCAGCTCGTCGAGCGCGCCGGTCTGCCCGCCGCCTTCTCGTCTGCTCTTGCCTGCCTCCGGCAGGGCCGCCCCGCTTTCGCCTGCCTCCGGCAGGGCCGTGCTCCTCTTGCCTGCCTCCGGCAGGACTGTGAGCTGGCCCTGGCCGGGCGCGAGTGGCTCGCTCCCGCGGGCGGCGAGCTCGATCAGGTCGACGCCGAAGCCCAGGTCGAAGGCGGCGAGTTTTTCGCGCAGCAGCCCGAGCATGTGGGCAGCCGAGCGGCTGGGGCGCGAAAGGCCGATCGTAGCCGTCGCACGGGTGCCGTCGCTGCGATAGAGGCCGAGCGCGATCGTCCGCCCCCCGCGGCAGGCGGCGGCGAGGTCGGCGGCGAGGCGCTGGGCGGCTTCAGCGATCGCGGCCTCGAGTCCCGCTGCGGTGACGAGGGGATCGGCAAAGGCGAGCCGGACGGCGAATTCGGGAGGCGCGCGCATCGGCCGGCGCGGCTCCGCCTTCACCCCGAGCGCCTGGTCGAGCCGCTCGAGCACGGCTTCGCTGGCGTCCCGGCTCGCGAACCGTCGGGCGAGCGCGGGTCGCGGCAGGCCGTAGAGATCGCCGATCCGCTGCAAGCCGAGCCGGCGCAGCAGGCGCGCCGTCGCCGGCTCGATCCTGAGTGCTTCGACCGGCAAGGGGGCGAGCGCCCCGGCGGTGCGGCCAGGGGTAGCGATCCGCTGGGCGAGACCGCGGGCGGGCGCATGGCGGGCGAGCGCGTGCGCCGCGCCCACGGTGTCGGCGATCGCGGCGCTGACGGCGATGCCGAGGCCGGCGAGCCGGCGCTCGAGGTCGGCGAGGAGCCGGGCTTCTCCCCCGAAGAGGTGGGCAACGCCGGTGATGTCGATCGCTGCGCCGTCAGGGCGGGCCATGTGCATGGGCCTGCGGGCGGGGCGCGACCGCAACCCGCTCCGGCTGGCGGCGGCGCAGCACGAGAACGGGTCCTCGAGGTGGAAGGATGGCCCGTAGCGTCCGAGCCAGAGCGTGAGACGCTGCAGGGCGGCGAGATCGCGCTGGGGCTCGGCGGGCCTGGCGATGAGCGCGGGCACCGCGGCGCGCGCATCGGCGAGACCCTGACCCGGCACGATGCCGTCCCGCCGCGCGGCGGCGTTCACGGCCGTGATCGTCAGGCGCCCCCCGGCGCCGAGCACGAGCGCGAACGGGGCCTCAACCGGAGCGGCGCCGGGCGAAGCACGCCGCATCCGGTCGATCGGCCAATTGGCGAGCCAGACAGAAAGCATGCGTCGCATCCGACCACTCCACCATCCACTGCTGTCCACCGGCCCGCTCCCGGCAGCGCTCCAGAGTGAGGCGCCAGCGGGAAGCGCCGGGGGCTGCGGGATCGAGGGGGTGCGGCGCGCTTCGCCCGGCGGCGATGCGCCAGCGCGTATGGGCGACGGCAAGGCCCGGGCGGGCATGTCCGCTCAACAGCAGGCAGGGGGTTGCGGACGTGCGGGCAGCGAGTGCGAGCCGGCGCGCAGCCGTCTCCCCGATGCCCTCGAGCACGCCCACCGCGGCGGCGAGCGCACCCGAGCGCAATCCTTCCTCGAGCGTCCAGAGCACGTCGCCCGCGCGGCCGGGCTCGGCGATGAGCAGACCGTCGGGAGCAAGACCGAGTTGGGAGAGGCCCGGCCCGTGCGGCCGGCCGAGCTCGCCAGCGAGCCGCGGTCCCGCGACCCAGAGCAGCGGGCGCTGCCGGGTCGGGTGGCGGCGTGCGGCGAGCGCGATCAGAAAAGCGGCGGCGGCAGGTCCGTCGCCATAATTGCCGGGCTTCAGCTCATGCAGGCCGCCCGGGTCGAGCTGTCCGCCCGGCAAGGCGGCATCGAGCGGGTCCAAGCCGAAATCCCACGCCTCATGTGTCGTCGCAAAGCCCGGCGACGCGCGCAAAAAAGGACAGGCAGAGGAGGACCATCCGGGGCCCGACGCGGGGAACGGTGCCGGATGCTGCTCTCGTGTACGCGCAACGACTGTCTCGACGAGGGCTCGCAGCTCATCGATACGAGCCTGCCGCGACCTCTCTCTGCCTGCCATCCGAGGAGTTGGGGTGTCTGGGGATGTCTCCGACGCAACTGACGCTACCGACGCAACTGGACGCAACTGGACGCACCTCGACCCC
>JANNSW010000572.1:0-2899 GCA_031403055.1 Hyphomicrobiaceae bacterium
CCGGGATCCTGGCCACTGGCGCGGCGTCTGTAGCTGAGGTCCCGGATCAAAGCCTTCGGCTTTGTCCGGGATGACGGGTGGATGGGGGTGTGCGAGACGTTTCCTCGAACACGCATGCCGGCGCAGCCGGTTGAAGAGCTAAGCCGCCGCCCTCACCACCGTCCCATTCATCACGAGGCCGTCGCGCCCGGCCGTCACGCGGACGGTCTCGCCGTCGTGGACGATGCCCTTCAGGATCAGCTCGGCGAGCGGGTCCTGCACGGCTTTCTGGATCACGCGTTTCAGCGGGCGCGCGCCATAGGCGGGGTCGTAGCCCTGGTTGGCGAGCCAGACTTTCGCCTTGGCGTCGAGCTCGAGCACGATCTTGCGGTCGACGAGGAGCTTGGCGAGACGGGCGAGCTGGATGTCGACGATCGCCGTCATCTGCCCGCGCTCGAGGCGCGAGAACAGGATGATCTCGTCGAGCCGGTTCAAGAACTCCGGCCGGAACGCGGCCTTGACCGCGCCCATCACCAGATCCTTGAGCTTGCCCGCATCCTGGCTCTGGTCGATCAGGTATTCGGAGCCCAGGTTCGACGTCATGATGATGAGCGTGTTCTTGAAGTCGACGGTCCGGCCCTGGCCGTCGGTCAGGCGGCCGTCGTCGAGCACCTGCAGCAGCACGTTGAAGACGTCGGGGTGGGGCCTTCTCGATCTCATCGAACAGGATGACCTGATAGGGCCGGCGCCGGACCGCCTCCGTCAGCGCGCCGCCCTCCTCGTAGCCGACGTAGCCGGGAGGCGCGCCGATCAGCCGGGCGACCGAGTGCTTCTCCATGTATTCCGACATGTCGACGCGCACCATGGCGTGCTCGTCGTCGAACAGGAAGGCGGCGAGCGCCTTCGTCAGCTCGGTCTTGCCGACGCCCGTGGGGCCGAGGAACATGAACGAGCCGATCGGCCGGTTGGGGTCCTGCAGGCCGGCACGCGCTCGCCGGACCGCGGTCGAGACGGCGGTGACCGCCTCATCCTGACCGATCACGCGCTGGTGGAGCGCTTCCTCCATGCGGATGAGCTTGTCGCGCTCGCCTTCGAGCATCCTGTCGACGGGGATACCGGTCCAGCGTGAGACGATGCCGGCGATGTGGTCGGGCGTGACCGCTTCTTCCATCAGGCCGGCGCCACCGTCCTTTTCCTCGATCGAGGCCAGCTCGGATTCGAGCTTGGGAATGACGCCATAGGTGAGCTCGCCGGCGCGCTGGAACTCGCCGCGACGCTGGGCAGCAGCGAGATCGTTCCTGGCGGCGTCGAGCTTCTTCTTCAGGTCGGCCGCCTTGCCGAGCTTGTCCTTCTCGGACTGCCAGCGCAGCGTGATACCCTGACTGCGCTCCTCGAGACCGCTCAGCTCGCGCTCCAGCTTCTGCAGCCGGTCCTTCGAAGCCGTGTCGGTCTCCTTCTTCAGGGCTTCGGATTCGATCTTCAGGCGCATGATCTCGCGATCGACGCTGTCGAGCTCCTCGGGTTTGGAATCGACCTGCATCCGGAGACGGGAAGCCGCCTCGTCGACGAGGTCGATCGCCTTGTCGGGCAGGAACCGGTCGGTGATGTAGCGGTTGGAGAGGGTTGCGGCCGCGACGAGGGCGGAATCGGCGATGCGCACCTTGTGGTGCTGCTCGTAGCGCTCTTTCAGGCCGCGCAGGATCGAGATCGTGTCCTCGACGGTCGGCTCCGCGATGAAAATGGGCTGGAAGCGCCGGGCAAGGGCCGCATCCTTCTCCACGTGCTTCCTGTACTCATCGAGGGTGGTTGCGCCGATGCAGTGGAGCTCGCCGCGGGCAAGCGCGGGCTTCAGCAGGTTCGAGGCATCCATCGCGCCATCCGCCTTGCCGGCGCCGACGATGGTGTGCATCTCGTCGATGAACAGGATAATCTTGCCGCCAGCGGACTGCACCTCCGACAGCACGGATTTGAGTCGCTCCTCGAACTCGCCGCGATACTTCGCGCCGGCGATCAGGGCGCCCATGTCGAGGGCGAGCAGCTTCTTGTCGCGCAAGCTCTCGGGCACGTCGCCCTGGACGATGCGCTGGGCGAGGCCTTCTGCGATCGCGGTCTTGCCGACGCCCGGCTCGCCGATCAGCACGGGGTTGTTCTTGGTGCGCCGCGACAGCACCTGCATGGTGCGGCGGATCTCCTCGTCGCGCCCGATCACCGGATCGATCTTGCCTTCGGAGGCAGCCTCCGTCAGGTCGCGGGTGTAGCGCTTCAGCGCGTCATAGGACTGCTCGGCGGACGCACTGTCAGCCGTTCGACCCTTCCGCAGATCGTTGATCGCCTGATTGAGGGACTGTGGCGTGACGCCAACCCGCGCCAGGATGCGTGAAGCCTCCGCATCCTTCTCGATGGCGAGCGCCAGCAGCAGCCGCTCGACCGTCACGAAATTGTCGCCGGCCTTCTGGGCGACTTTCTCTACTTCGGCGAACACCCGAGCGGTTGCCGCAGCCAGATAGAGCTGGCCGCTACCGCCCGAGACGCGCGGCATCTTTGCAAGCGACTGCTCGACGGCGAGGAGGGCATCGCCCGGACGGCCGCCGCTGCGCTCGATTAGACCGGCGGCGAGCCCTTCGGGATCGTCGAGCAGGACTTTCAGAACGTGCTCTGGGGTGAACTGCTGATGGCTCTCGCGCAGGGCGAGGCTCTGCGCCGCCTGCACGAAGCCGCGGGCGCGATCGGTATATTTCTCGAAGTTCATGTCGTCGCTCCTGGGCACGCGAGCCTCGCCCCAATGGGCACGAGCGCAAGCGCCGTCGTTGAACGGGCCGAGCCCAGCCTTCGCGACCCTGAAACGGCGTCGCGCGGGCATGGCTCGACGCTTGATATGGGGTGCGGCCGGGCGATTGGAAGGGGCGCCGGCACGGGCGCG
>JANNSW010000573.1:0-8981 GCA_031403055.1 Hyphomicrobiaceae bacterium
CCTCCACCATGGTCACGAAACGTTGCCAGCGCATTCACGCCTCCGTCGTCCGATAGCTCACCTTCGACTTCATTGGCCGCATGCGAATCCGCCCCGGCGCGATCACAGCGAAGTTGCCTTCCCAATCGTCACGCTCGGCAATGCGGGCAGCCAGCGTCTCGCCTGCCTTGTCGGGAGCTGGCATCGGCAAACGGAAAAGCACGATACCGCATGTCGCCGGCAATCCCATGTGCCAGGCAAGCTCGCCGAAGTCCTTGTCGAAGGTCAGTAGGATTCGCGAATCGCGCATTGCCCAGGCCAAGACGTCCACGTCGCGCGAGCTCGGCGCATCTGTCTTGATCCAAATGACATCGTGCCCGGCGGCACGAAGCGCGGCCACGGCGTCGCCAGGAAAATTCTCATTCGCCAGGAAGCGCATTGGCGCCGGTGCTCCGGTAGACGCGCTCGGAGCTCAGCAGGTCCCGCGCGTAGGCGAGGCAGGCAGCGATATCCTCTGCAACCACACCTGGATACTGACGGATAATGTCTTCCGTCCTCCATCCATCCGCCATCAGGCCGATGATGAACTCGACAGACAGGCGAGTGCCGCGAATGACCGGTTTTCCGAGGAGAACCTCCGGATCGACGACAATCCGGCTCTGGTCGAACATTGCCAATACCTTTCCGGGTGGTCCTGCTCCCGCCAGCATGGAACCGAATTGGGCCACTCGTTGGATACGCTCCGGGCCCGGCCATCGCAAGTCCGACCTTGCACCAGAGCAATGGATCGAATCGAGCTTGGCGGGGAAGCACGGGCTCGCTGGAAGCCGCGACGACCTGCGATTTGAGCACCCAGCCACCTGCCCACAGCAAAGCCTTGCCCTCCATCGTCGGGCCCGGCTACATCTGCCGTTCAATCGTACGGGGGCGCCACGGGCGGGACGAAGTCATGCTATCGGTTCTGAACCTCATCAGTGAAGCGGCGAACATCTATATGATCGTGCTGGTGGCCAGCGTGGTCATGAGCTGGCTGATCGCGTTCGACGTGATCAATCGCCGCAACCGCTTCGTCTTTACGCTGTGGGACACGTTCAATCGCGTGACCGAGCCGGTGCTCGGGCCGATCCGGCGGTTGTTGCCCAATCTGGGCGGGATCGATATCTCGCCGATCCTCGTGCTGCTGCTGCTGATGTTTCTCAGGGACTTCCTCTGTCGTGATTTCCAGGCCTGTGGCTTCTGACGCGGGCCACCCCTGGCGCGCGACCAAGACCGGCATCCGGCTCGCCGTTCGCCTGACACCGCGGGCCGCGCACGACCGGGTCGAGGGACTGGTGGAGCGCCCGGACGGCGTCTGGCTCGCGGCGACCGTCAGGGCGGTTGCACAGAAGGGGCAAGCCAACGACGCGCTCACGTGCCTCATCGCCGAGTGGCTCGGACTGCCGCGCAGGGCGGTCAGCCTGGCGACCGGGGGACAGTCGCGTACCAAGCAGGTCGACATCACAGGCGAGCCCGATGAGCTCGTCGCCAGCATCCGCGCAGCACTCGAAGTGCCAGGCGGAATTAAATCCACACGACATTGAAGAGGAACGGCACATGGCAGGTACGGTCATTGACGGCAAGGCAGTCGCGGCGGAGTTGCGCGTTGCCATTTCGCGAGCGGTCGCCGAGCTGGGCAGCCGGCATGGGGTGAAGCCGGGCCTCGCCGTGGTGCTGGTCGGGGAGGACCCGGCGAGCCGGGTGTATGTGACCAACAAGGCCAGGCAGACGGTCGAGGTCGGCATGGCATCGTTCGAGCACAAATTGCCGGTGACGACGTCGCAGGCCGAGCTGCTCGCGATCATCGCCCGGCTGAATGCCGACAGCAACGTGCATGGCATCCTCGTACAATTGCCATTACCCAAGCAGATCGACAGCCAACAGGTGCTGAACGCGATTGATCCTGCCAAGGACGTGGATGGCTTCCATCCGATCAATGCGGGGCGCCTCGCGACCGGCGAGCCCGCGCTGGTTCCCTGCACGCCCTTGGGCTGCGTGATCCTTGCCAAAAGGGCCATGCCCAGCATGAGCGGCGCCGAGGCCGTGGTGATCGGCCGCTCCAACATCGTCGGCAAGCCGGTCGCCCAGCTGCTCCTGAACGAGAACTGCACGGTCACGATCGCGCATTCGCGCACCCGCGACCTGCCCGCCGTGGCGCGCCGTGCCGACCTGCTGATCGCCGCGGTCGGGCGGCCCGAGATGGTGACCGGCGACTGGGTGAAACCCGGCGCGGTCGTGATCGACGTCGGCATCAACCGGATCGAGCGCGGGGGCAAAAGCATCATCGTCGGTGACGTCGAGTACGCGAGCGCTTGCGCGGTTGCTGGCGCGATCACGCCGGTGCCGGGCGGCGTCGGGCCGATGACGATCGCGTGCCTGTTGCGCAATACGGTGCAGGCCGCATGCGCGCAGGCGGGGGTGGCGCTGCCGGTGCTGTGATCCCAACCCATCAGTCCGGCCGCCGCTAACGCCAGAACATCGGGAAGTGCACGATGTCGAGGGTTGTGAGCTGCAATGCATGATGCTCGGCCGGGAAAGCGCGCTCAGGTTGCGGGCGACGGCGGCGAGAGGGCGGGGCGACAAGCGCCAAGGCGGCTCACGGCGCCCGATTGCACGTGAAAACATCAACTTAACGGGATCATGCGATGCTACCGGGCTCGTCCTGGAGAGGCCCGCGCATGAACCGCAAGCTCGAGATTGGCCGACTGCTCGGCATTCCGATCCTGATCGATTCGTCTCTGCTCGTGATGGCTCTGCTGTGGATCTTGCCGGCGATCGGTCGCGGCAGCTCCGCCGGGGCAATGGCCGCGCTGATGCTGCTCATCGGCATCTTCGCCTCGGTGCTGCTGCACGAGCTCGGGCATGCGCTCGCGGGCCGTGTGCACGGTGTGCGCACGAGCCATATCGAGCTCAACTGTCTGGGCGGGCTTTGCTTCTGGGCGGACAGCAAGCCGCGCAGCCCGCTTGCCAGGATCGAGATGATCCTTGCCGGGCCCGCCGTCAACTTCGCGCTCTTCGTCATCTGCGACAAGCTCGCATGGCTTGCCGTCACCGCGTCTGAAGCGGGTGCCGGCCTCGAAGGGCTCGCCGGTCCCTTGTGGCAGCTTTCGAGCATCAATTTCATGCTGCTCTGGTTCAACCTGCTGCCGTCGCACCCACTCGATGGCGGACGGGCGCTCGCCATCATGCTCGGCCGGCCGCTCGGCAGCGAAAGCACCAGCGATCGCGTGGTCGCCTACATAGGCATGGTGGTCACGGCCGCCATCGTCATCCGAGCGCTGCAGGGCGACATGTGGCTGTTGCTGATGGCGATCATTCTGTTCGTGCACAACCGCCAGATTCTCGAGATCACCAAGTGGCCACCGCAACGGCGGGCCGGGTGAGATGGGGAGTCATCGCGGCAGCGGCTCGGTGCCTTCCGCGAGGATGTTGAAGTAGCTGTCATAGCGGTAGAGGCGGCCCCACGCGCGGCCAGTGATCTCCGTCACGAGGCCAAGCTCGATGAGGTGGTCGAACGATTTCTGTACCGTCGGCTGGGAAAGCGACAGGCGCTTCGCCGTCATCGGAACTGACAGGATCGGCGCTTTCTGCAGCTCGGCATGGACGCGCAGCGCAGAGCTGGCGGCACGCCCGAGGCCTTCGATCCGCGCCCTGTCCTCGACAACGAGGGCAACAATCCGATTGGCTGTGGCAAATCCTTGGTCCGCTGTCTCGACGACGCCTTCGAGATAGAATTCGATCCAGGCTTCCCAGTCCCCGGTCTCACGCACGGTCTGGAGCAGCTCGTAGTAGCGTGTCCGATTTCGTTTCAGATGGAGGCTCAGATAGAGCGTTGGTTCGCGCAATACATTGTCGGCGCACAGCATCAATGCGATCAGAAGCCTGCCAAGCCGGCCATTGCCATCGAGAAACGGGTGAATCGTCTCGAATTGGACATGGGCAAGGGCCGAGCGGATCAGCGGCGAATAGATTTCACGCGCATGCAGGAACTTCTCGAACGGATCGAGGCACTCCATCAGGCGTTCGGGGGGAGGGGGAACGAACACGGCGTTGCCTGGTCTCGTCCCGCCAATCCAGTTCTGGCTGGTGCGGAACTCTCCGGGCTCCTTGCTGCTGCCGCGCCCACTCGAGAGCAGGATCGCATGCATCTCCCGGATCAGGCGCAGCGACAGCGGAAAACCACCGCGCATGCGCTCCAGTCCATGCCGAAGCGCCTTGACGTAGTTCGAGACCTCGGCAACGTCATCGAGTGGAATGGCTGGAGGCTCGTCGGTCTCGAAGATCAAAAGATCGGCAATCGATGACTGGGTGCCTTCGATCTGCGACGAGAGCAGGGCTTCCTTGCGCACATACATGAAGATGTCGAGCGTCGTCGACGGCAGCACGGACGTTACACCGTCGAGCCGGCCAAGCGCCAGATTGGCTCGCTCCAGCAGCCCGAGCATTCTGTCGAGGGCGACAGGGGGCTCCGGCGGCAGCGGCTGTGGCAGATATGCACGCACGGTCTCTCCAGCCGAGTGCAGGCTCAGATAACGGCCGATGCGGAGTGGAGAGTGCGCCATTCGAGAGGGGTGAGCCCAGTTGCTTCTAAAGGATAACAACTTATCGTTTAATAGCCTGATTCGCAATTAAAGGATGCCGGGGCTCGCGTCCGCCGGTGCCGGCCTCAGAGGGCATGTCCGAACGGCGAGCGACTGCGACCACACATCGAGCCCGCGTCGCGCGGTTTTCACCTATGGCTTCATGCCGCACCTGGCATTGAATCCCGATCGCACTGTAACCATGTCAGATCGAAGCAAAAGTTCGGGACGCGGCTGCCCGATGTTGCGGCGCGCGCGCGGCCCGCGGCAGCGTCGCATGACGCCTCGCATACGCAACAGGTGGAACAAGCGATGGATTTGGTCTCAGCTGCCGTAGAGATGCCCTGGCTCGGCATGCCAGCCGGCTATTGGATACTGTTTCTGGGGGCAGTCGTGCTGCTCCTCGCCTTCGACCTGGGCATCCTGCACAACAGCTCGCACGAGATCGGCGTCGCCGAGAGCTTCAAGCTGTCGGCGTTCTTCGTGTCGACCGGGCTCCTGTTCTCGGTGGCGGTCTGGTTCATCTACTATCATGCCGATCCGGCGGTGTTGTACGACCCGTATCTCACCCACCAGCCCGATGCGTCGCACCGCGCCTGGACAGCGGCTGAGCTTTATCTGACCGGCCTCCTCGTCGAGCAGAGCCTGTCGCTCGACAACATCTTCGTGATTTCGCTGGTGTTCGCCTATTTCGGCGTGCCGAGGCGCTATCAGCACCGGGTGCTGTTCTGGGGCATCCTGGGTGTCATCGTCATGCGCGGCCTGATGATCACGGCCGGTGCCGCGATCATCAACGAGTTCCATTGGGTGCTCTATCTGTTCGGCGCCTTCCTGCTGGCGACCGGCATCAAGATGCTCTGGATGGTCGACGAGGAGCCCGACATCGGCAACAATGCGGTGTTGAAGTTCTTCCGCCGGCGCATGCGTGTGACGGACGAGCTGCACGGTGACAAGTTCTTCGTCATGGCGCCGGACGCGAAATCGGGACGCATGCTGCAGCATGCGACGCCGCTGTTTCTTTGTCTCGTTGTGATCGAGGTGATCGACCTCGTGTTCGCCGTCGACTCGGTGCCGGCGGTGTTCGCGATTACACGCGAGCCGTTCATCGTCTATACGTCCAACATCTTTGCGATCCTGGGCCTGCGGTCGCTCTATTTCGCGCTCGCCGCGATGGTGCATCGCTTCCATTATCTCAAGTACGCGCTCGCGCTGGTGCTCGTCTTCATCGGCGGCAAGATCCTGGTGGCGCCGCTGCTCGGCATCGAGAAAATACCATCGGAATTGAGCCTCGGCGTCACGGTTGCACTCCTCGGCGGCGGCATCGTCTACTCGCTCTGGAGCACGCGGGCGGCGGCGCGGCCCGTTGGGATCGACGATCAACCAGGGCCCGCCCGACCAGCGTCCGAGAAGATCAAAGCCCTCGAGCACTGAGTGATGGCGCTGCAGAACCGCGTCACTCCCCAAGGCGAGATCGTTGCCACGCCTGAGCGCGGCCTCTTCATGGGCAATCGTGGTGGTCAGATGCATGACAGCGAGCGCCGGCTGAGGGGGCGGCGTTGGGTGTCGAGAGCCTGGATCACCTGCCTGCTCGCCTACAAGGGTTGGCACGAGCAGATCATGCAGCCCGGCCGCTATACGCAACTGTTCTTCCTCGACGAGGCGACGGCGCTCGCCGCCGGGCATCGGCCATGCGCGCTCTGCCGGCGGGCGGATTTCAAGCGGTTCATGCTGGCGTTCGGGCAAGTCCATGGCTGGGAGGAGCCGGCGCGCGTCGGCCCGGTCGACCGCATTCTGCACGCGGAGCGGCTGGGCGCGGGGGGTGCCAAGCGAACCCACTGCGCAATGCCGGAAGCATTGCCCGACGGCACTTTGGTGCGGCTGCAGGGTGTGCCCCATCTCGTTGCGGCCGGACGAGTGCATGCCTGGTCGGCGGCGGGCTACGGAGCGCCCTCGCCATTGCCAGCCGGCACGATCGAAGTGCTCACGCCGCCTTCGATCGTGGAGGTCTTGCGCCGCAGCTACGGGCCTGTCATTCACCCGAGCGTATCGACCAGCTGACGAACCGACCGGCCAGGGCTGCCCCGACATGATCCGATCGAGCCTCAAGCGCTCGCTGCGCGGCGTCTACATCGTGATCGGTCTGGTGCTCGCCACCTCGCTCGCGGCCAAGCTGTTCGAGTCGATCGAGCCGCTGCCCGGCTTTCGGCTCGGCGCGCTGTACGACTACCTGAAGGACATGTCGCTGCTGATCGTCACGGTGGCGGCGGCCTATCTCACCCACATCTTCCAGAAGCGCTCGAGCTTTCTCGATGCGCTGCGCGAGGAATGGCAGGACATCATCGCCACCAAGTCGGCGCTGATCGCCTATTGCGACAGGGCGAGCCCTGGGGCTGACGACTACCTGTCCGCGTTCCTCAGGCTCAGCGAGACGATCGACAACATGCGGATCGTCTACCGCAATGTCGGGGAGACGGACGAGTTGATCGGCCTCTATCCGTTCTCGCCGCTGCACGACATGCGGCGCGCCTTGCAGTCGATCGAGCCGAGCGCAGCACGCGCGCCGGGGCTGGCGGAGCGCCGCCTCGTCAGGGAGGCGGTGCTCCAATGCTTCTACGCCGTGCGCGAGGCTTTCCTCGACGAGCTCGACCTGGAGGCGCCCTCGACCCCGATCCTGCCTGCCGGGGGACGCCGCAGGAAACAGACTGGCTCGACGGAATCGGCGCGGCGCTGGCAGGACAGGCAACGCGAGAGCCTGGCGAGGATGCCGGGCGGGCGGGCGGATATCGACCAGCTGCTGATCCGGTTGCGGCAACAGGAGGCCGCGGGCGAGCAGGAGCGGGCCAAGGCGCGGGGGGCTTAGCGAACGCCGTCAGCCGGCGCGGCGAGGTGCTTCTTCCTGGACGCGCGCAACCGGCTGGAGCGCCGCATAGGCGATGTTCACGCGCCGTGCGACCGCGCTCACGTAGTCCGCTACTTCCGCGGGCAGATCGAGGCCGGCGAAGCGATCGGGGTGATAGAGCTTGGCCATCCTATGATAGGCCGCACGGATCTGGTCGCGATCGGCGCCGGCAGCGACATGCAGGATGGCGTGCGGATCGAGGCTGTCGAACTGGCGCTCGGCGCGAGCGATCTGATCGGCCTTGGGCGCGGCAAGCGAGCGCACGGCAACGACCGATTGCTTCGAGACGAAAGTGCGCTCCCCGTCATAGGTCTCGAACTCGAGGAAGCCGCCTTGGGCATTCAGCTCATCGCCGAGCGCGCGCGTGACGAGCACATGGAGGCGCCCGGACACGCGCTTGCCGTCCTGCAGCGTCAACTCGACGGCATAGGGCGTCTTCTCAGCCTCGCCATGGCGATTGTCGATCTTGCCGCGCTCGAACATGCTGGACTCACTCTGCCCGATCTCGTCCGTGCCGGCGGATGCGCCGGCTCGGATCAGTCAAGGCAAGAACCATGCCTCTTCGTCCGGCCATGCGAGCAGATTGCACGACAGTTGCGGGGCAAGGGGTCGCGAACGGGCCAAATCCGTCGCGCGCTTGTCGCGAAGCCGTGATTTGCCGCGGGGACGTGCGACACCTATTTCGTCGAGTGAAGCTGCTCGTCCCCACACTCGCCCCGCACGAGCGGCAAAAGGAGATTGCTCATGCTGATCAAGCGCCCGCGCGGCTGGGAGCTGAAGGAAGCGCTCGCAACACCCGAAGCGGTTGCGCTCAACCGCAGACAGGTGATCGCGGGCGCCGCGGCGGTCGCGGGCGGCCTGATCGCCGCGGCGGGTGCTGCCCGGTCGAGCTGGCTGTTCGGCGGCGTGGACGAGGAGGCCGTCAAGAAAACGATCGAGGCGGTCAAATCCGATCCGAGCTTCTCGCTCTACCCGGTCAAGCAGAACCCGGCCTTTGCCACGGCTGGCCGCGAGATCACGCCCGAGGTGATCAACGCCTCCTACAACAATTTCTACGAGTTCGGCTCGAGCAAGGTGGTGTACGAGCCGGCGCAGGCCCTCAAACTCAGACCCTGGACGATCAAGATCGATGGTCTGGTCGAGCAGCCGCTCGAGGTCGGGATCGACGATCTGCTGAAACAGATGCCGCTCGAGGAACGGATCGTTCGCCACCGCTGCGTCGAGGCCTGGGCGATGGTGGTGCCGTGGTCGGGCTTTCCCCTGAAGAGCCTCGTCGCACTGGCGAAACCCCTTGGCTCGGCCAAGTATGTGCGCTTCGAGACTTTCCTCGACAAGGCCATTGCGCCCGGTCAGGGCTACGACTTCGGCTATCCCTGGCCCTATGTGGAGGGGCTGACGATGGCGGAGGCGACCAACGAGCTCGCGTTCATGGCGACGGGGGCCTATGGCAAGCCGCTCGCCAAACAATTCGGCGCGCCGATCCGGTT
>JANNSW010000574.1:0-4844 GCA_031403055.1 Hyphomicrobiaceae bacterium
GGGCTTCGATCTGGCCGATGTGAGCGCTGGAAAATATGGCCACTCGATCCATTTCTGGGACTTCAAGAAAAAGTCGATCAAGAAGAGCGTCGACCTGGGCAACGAGGGCATGATCCCGCTGGAGGTGCGCTTCCACCACGACCCGGATTCGACCCACGGATTCGTCGCTGCGACGCTCTCCTCCAACGTCTTCCACTGGCATAAGAACGGCAAGGGCTGGCAGGTCGAGAAGGTGATCGACGTGCCCCCGGTCGACGTGATCGGCTGGCCGATCCAGGTGCCCTCCCTCATCACCGACATCCTCGTCTCCATGGACGACCGCTTCCTCTATTTCTCCAACTGGCTGCATGGCGATGTGCGCCAGTACGACATCTCCGATCCGGCAAAGCCGAAGTTCACCGGCCAGGTCTGGCTCGGCGGGCTGCTGGGGCGAGCGCCGCAGGTGAACGGCAAGAAGGTCAGTGGCGGCCCGCAAATGATCCAGCTCTCGCTCGACGGCAAGCGGCTCTACGTGACGAACTCGCTCTTCTCCACCTGGGACAACCAGTTCTATCCCGACATGAAGAAAATGGGCTCCTGCATGGTGCAGATCGACTGTGATACCGAGAAGGGCGGCATGGCGCTCAACCCGAAATTCTTCGTCGATTTCGCCAAGGAGCCGAAGGGGCCGGCGCGCGCGCATGAGATGCGCTATCCGGGCGGGGACTGCACGTCGGACATCTGGGTGTAGGCCGGAGAGGTGCCAGCCTACCGCATCACACTCGCCAATCGCGGGGGACGCATCGTCGAATGCGGCGATGACGAGCCGATCCTCGACGCCGCCGAGGATGCGGGCCTCGTACTGCCGTTCGGCTGCCGTTATGGCGGGTGCATCACCTGCGCGGCGCGGCTCGTCTCCGGCGTTGTCGATCAGTCGGAGGGCGTCGCGTTGAAGCCCGATCAGATCGCCGACGGCTTCGTGCTGCTCTGCGTCGCCCGTCCGCGGTCGGACTGTGTGCTCGAGGTCGGTGTCGAGAGCCAGGACAGGCTCTATCGCAATCCGTTCCAGAGGGGCTGAGTGGCGCGCGGGCTCCAGCGTGGCTATCATGAGCAGCGAGATTGAACGTTCTTGAGAGAGTGCGTGACAATGAGAACCTCCGGGCACTGCCTCTGCCGCAACATCCGCTACGCATTCGATGGTCCCCCGCTCTGGGTTGCGCATTGCCATTGCGAGAGTTGCCGGCGGCAGACCTCCTCGATGCTGGCAACTTTCGTCGGCGTGGCGCGCGATAGGCTCACCTATCTGTCGGGCGAGCCCGCACGCTACGAATCCTCGCCCGGCGTGCTCCGCACCTTCTGCCCGAGCTGCGGCTCGCCGATCGCGTTCGAATCCGAGGCGAAACATCCCGGCGAGGTGCACCTCTATCACGGCACGCTTGCTGATCCGTCCGCGTACCAGCCAACCGCCCACGTCCACACCGACGAGCAGGTCAGCTGGTTCGAGGTGCACGACGACCTGCCCCGGTTCGCGACGTCGGAAGAGGGGGTAAAGTCCGTGCGCCATGGGCCTCGTCACAAGGACGCACGGGGCAGCGCATGAAGAATCGACTTCAGGGCGGGCTTGCGAGATGAGACGAGCGCCCGGCTTGCTCATCGCGGTGGCCGCTCAGCTGCTCGTCCTCTCGCCGCTGACAGCCCAGGCGCAGCAGCGTGTGTCGCTTGAGCTGGTGCTTGCGATCGACACCTCCCTCAGCGTCGACGATCACGAGTACGATCTCCAGCTCCGTGGCCTCGCCAAGGCCTTCCGCACGCCCGAGGTGGTCGAGCTGATCACCCGCCGCGAAGGTGGCGTCGCGGTGACGGTGCTGCAATGGAGCGGCATCGCCAATGACGAGGACGTCGTCTGGCGCCTGCTGACGGACGCTCGCTCGGTCGCTGCCTATGCCGGCGAAGTGGAAAAATTGAAGCGCTGGCCCTATGGCTATCTGACCGGAGTGGGGGAGGCGATCCTGGCGTCGATCGATCAGATCGAAAGCAATGCATTCCATGGCCGCGAGCGCAAGATCGACATCTCGGGCGACGGGCGCAACAACACCGGGCCGGAGCCTGCGGCCGCCCGCATCCAGGCGCTCGCACGCGGCATCACCGTCAACGGTCTGGCAATCCAGAACGCCGAGGTCGGGTTGTCCGAATACTACGAATCCGAGGTGATCGCCGGCACCGGGGCCTTCGTGATCGAAGCGTCCGACTACAACGACTACGCGATCGCGATTGCGAAAAAGCTGGTGCGCGAGCTCGAAATGAATGTGGCAGGCCTTCCCAGCCCCGCTCGCTTCCAGCGCTTGCCCACGCTATATGTGCGCAATGAGTGACAACACGCCCAAGCAAGCACACCGCACCGTCGAGATCGGGTCGATCCGGGTCGCCAATCACCTGCCGCTGATGGTCTTTGCCGGGCCATGCCAGATGGAGAGCCGGGCGCACGCGCTCGAGATGGCATCCGCCTTGAAGGAGATCGCGGGGCGCCTGGGCCTCGGCCTCGTCTACAAATCCTCGTTCGACAAGGCCAACCGGACCTCGCTCGAGGGCAAGCGTGGTATCGGGCTGAAGCAGGCGCTCCCTGTGTTCGCCGAGATCCGCGAGAGCCTCGGGTTGCCGGTCGTCACCGACGTGCACGAGATCGGCCAATGCGCCGCCGTCGCCGAGGTCGTCGATGTGCTGCAGATCCCGGCTTTCCTCTGCCGCCAGACCGATCTGCTGATCGCGGCGGCGGCGACCGGCAAGGTGGTGAAGGTGAAGAAGGGCCAGTTTCTCGCGCCCTGGGACATGAAGAACGTGGTCGACAAGGTGGTCGGCTCAGGCAACCCCAACGTGATCCTGACCGAGCGCGGCGCCTCCTTTGGCTACAACACGCTCGTCGTCGACATGCGCTCGCTCGCGATCATGGCCGAGACCGGCTGTCCGGTCGTGTTCGATGCGACCCATTCCGTGCAGCAGCCGGGCGGCCAGGGCACGAGCTCGGGCGGCGACCGCCGCTTCGTGCCGGTGCTGGCGCGCGCAGCCGTCGGCGTCGGCGTCGCTGGTCTGTTCATCGAGACCCACCAGAACCCCGACCAGGCCCCCTCCGACGGCCCCAACATGGTGACACTGAAGGAGCTCGAGGGGTTGCTGCGGGGGTTGATGGAGTTGGATGGGGTAGTGAAGAAGGGGGCAGTAGACAGTAGGCAGTAGGCAGTCGTTGTCTCTTTTCCCCTACTGCCTACTGCCCAATGCCTACTGCCCAAATCGAGCAAAGCGAGATTTCACATGCGTCTCAAAGGCAAGACCGCCCTCGTCACCGGCGGCAATTCAGGTATCGGTCGCGGCATCGTGCATCGCTTCGTCAAGGAGGGCGCGACCGTCGCCTTCGCGGCGCGTGACAAGGAGAAGGGCGAGAAGGTGCTGGCCGAGGTCGCCGCGCTCGGCGGCGAGGGCGCATTCTATGCGCTCGATCTCGGCGACGAGGCCGCTGTCAAGGATCTGATCGCGCGCGTCGAGCGCCGGTTCGGACGACTCGACATCGTGATCAACAATGCGGGCGTCGGTGGCAGGCGGGCTGGCGTCGAGGAGGCGGACACGCCGGGCGTACGCTGGCAGAAATTGCGCGGCCCCAACCTCGACTCGACCTATTTCGTCTCGGCCTACGCACTGCCGCTGCTGGCCCGCTGCAAGGGCGCGATCGTCAACATCTCCTCGACCGCGACACTGCACGGCAATTGGGGTCTCTATTGCGTCGTGAAAGCGGCTGTCGAGGGCATGACGAGGGCGTTTGCCGCGGAGGGCGCCAAGGCTGGCGTGCGGGTCAACTGCATCTCGCCCGGCTGGATCGCGACCGATCAGGACGCGGTCGCCCCGCCCTCGGGCAGCGCCGATGGCAGCTGGGCGATCCCGCCTTCGCTGCTCGATCGCATGGGCAATCCCGGCGAAATCGCGTCGGCTGCGCTGTTCCTGGCGAGCGAGGAAGCCTCCTTCATCACCGGCCAGACCTTGATCGTCGACGGCGGTCTCTCGATCACCGACTACACGTCCTTGGCGATGCTGAAGGAAACCGGCTGGCGGGTGACGAGCCGCGGTGGACCGGGAGGCTGAGAGCTGGAGCGCGGGGGAGGCACGAGGCATCTCTGGCGGCGTTGCGAGCAGCCAGATGGGGCCACGTGGGCCCCATCTGATCGTTTGGGGTGCGTTGGGTCAGAACAGGAAGTCGTCGGCGCTGAGCTGCGCTTCCGTGACGTTCATGACGAGCAGCGAGTGGCCGAGCACGAAGCCGACAACCCAACCCTCGGAACCGAAGTTCTCGCCGGTTGTCAGGATCTGAGCGAAGCTGGTGAAGCCGAGGCCGCGCAGGTCGATCACGTCGTCTGTACCGGCGCCGGCCGTGAAGTCCATGATCCTGTCGTCGTTGGTGCCACCCACCTCATCGAAGACGAAGGTGTCGTTGCCGGAGCCACCCGTCAGGAAATCGTTACCTTGGCCGCCACGGATTGTGTCGTTGCCGTTGCCGCCGTTGATGGTGTCCCAGCCAAGGCCACCATCGATGTAGTCATTGCCGTCGCCGCCTGAAAGGAGGTCATTGCCACCAAAACCGTTGATTGTATCGTTGCTGGCGCCGCCGGACAAAGTGTTGTCATTGTTGTCGCCATTCAACTCGAGGCCGGCGCCGTCGCCGAAGATCGACGTGCTGTAGTCATTCATGTTCAGGGACTGGACGAGGATCGACGCGTTATCGACGAAGCCGTCCGGGCTCGAGTCGGTGAAGCGCAGGAGCGTGCCCGCGCCCGAGCCGGAGGCGACCACTTCGCCATTGGCCATGTTGCCGTCGTACCAGG
>JANNSW010000575.1:0-12509 GCA_031403055.1 Hyphomicrobiaceae bacterium
GCGACACGCGACGCCGCGCCATTGGGCCCGCGGAACACGATTGGGCAGCGCATCTGCCCGCCCGACATGTAGAGCGTTTTCGCAGCCGAGTTGATGATGTGGTCGATCGCCTGCATGGCGAAATTGAAGGTCATGAACTCGACGATCGGCTTCAGGCCCGCAAAGGCCGCCCCGCTCGCCAGCCCTGCGAAACCGTGCTCGGTGATCGGCGTATCGACCACGCGACGCGGGCCGTACTCGTCGAGCAGGCCCTGGCTGATCTTATAGGCGCCCTGGTACTGGCCGACCTCCTCACCCATCAGGAAGACATCCGGGTCGCGGCGCATCTCCTCCGCCATGGCGTCCCGCAGGGCCTCGCGCATGGTGGTCGCGACCATCTCGGTGCCGGGTGGCAGCGCGGGGTCGGCGGCGGCTGGGCCGGCCGGTGGGACCGGACCCCTTGGACTGGATGCCGATGGAGTCGCGGCGTTCCGCCGGAGGGGTCCGACCCCGTCCCCATCGAGCAGCGCGATCGGCGTGTTGACCTTGACGCCCTCCGTTCCCGCCGGAACGAGGATGCGGCCGATGATGCCTTCCTCGACCGCTTCCACCTCCATCGTCGCCTTGTCGGTCTCGATCTCGGCGATGACGTCGCCCGAGCGGACCTGCTGGCCCTCGGCGACGAGCCATTTTGCAAGCTTGCCCTCCTCCATCGTCGGCGAGAGCGCAGGCATCAGGATCTCTGTGGGCATGGGAGGGTCCGGGAAGGAGCTGCATCGTGACCCACACCAGGGCGGCGGGATCGGGCGAATTCTGCTCGCTGGGCGGGGAAAGCGCAATTGCTCTGTCGTGATTGCAAGCGGTTTTGATCACCAAAGCCGCGAACCTTGCATTCCGGGAGTCTGATTCCCGATTTACGAGGTAAAATCGCCCCGGCGCGGTCACGCCGCGCTCGGGTCGTGCTGATGCATGCCGAGCACGTTGCCTTCGGTGTCCTTCACGTAGGCAAGCCAGCCGACGCTTGCGATCGCCTGCTTGTCGAGTGCGATCGTGGCCCCGGCCGCGAGCGCTGTAGCCAGGCTCGCGTCCAGATCCTCGACATCGATCGTGCAGACATAGGCCATGATGCCGTGGGCTGTGATCGGGTGCTTGCGGCGGATCAGCCCGCCGTTGATGCCGGGCTCCTTGTCGCTGCCGGTCACGATCAGCCAGTACTCGTAGTCGGCCATGCGGTTGAACTTCCAGCCGAACAGCTTTTCGTAGAAGCCGATCGCGCGCTCGGGATCGTCGGCATGCAGCTCGAAATGAACGACACGGGGCATGGCAGTGCTCCTCGGGTTGGGCCTCGCGGACGCCTCAAGCCTCCACCAGCACGTCCGTCCAAACCTCCTTCGCCTCGGGCTCGGGGTCGATCTGGGCGAACTCGGCGGCTTCGTTGACGACGCGGCGGATCTCCTTGTCGATCGATTTGAGCTCGTCCTCGCCGACGCCGTGATCGCCCAGCAGCCGCAGCCGCACCTGCTCGATCGCATCGTGCTCGGTGCGCATCTTGTCCACCTCCTCTCGTGTCCGGTACTTGGCCGGGTCCGACATGGAGTGGCCGCGATAGCGGTAGGTGAGCATCTCGAGAATGTAGGGCCCCTGGCCCGCGCGCGCCCGCTCGACCACCCGGTCGCCAGCCGCCTTCACTGCCCGCACGTCCATGCCGTCCACCTGCTCGCCCGGAATGGCGAATGAGGCGCCGCGCTGGGAGAGATTGGTCGTGGCCGACGAGCGCTCGATCGAGGTGCCCATGGCGTACCGGTTGTTCTCGACGATGAACACGACCGGCAGCTTCCACAGCTCGGCCATGTTGAAGGCCTCGTACACTTGGCCCTGGTTGACTGCGCCGTCGCCGAAATAGGAGAGGCAGACCTTGCCGTCGCCACGGTATTTGTTGGCGAAAGCGAGGCCGGCGCCGAGTGGCACCGACGCGCCCACGATGCCGTGCCCGCCGTAGAACGCCTTCTCCACGCTGAACATGTGCATGGAGCCGCCTTTGCCCCGGCTGTAGCCGCTGCGCCGGCCGGTCAGCTCCGCCATCACGCCTTTGCAATCCATGCCGCAGGCGAGCATATGGCCGTGGTCGCGGTAGGTGGTGATGACCTGGTCGCCGGCTTTGAGCGCCATCTGCATGCCGACGACGACGGCTTCCTGGCCGATGTAGAGGTGGCAGAAGCCGCCGATGAAGCCCATGCCGTAGAGCTGGCCGGCCTTCTCCTCGAAACGGCGGATCAGCAGCATCTCGCGATAGGCGTGCATCTCCTCCGATCGGGCGAGTGGGGGCGGGGCAATGCCGTTGCTGCCAGGGCGGTCGGGCGAATGGGCCGGGCCCGACTGGTCTTGGCCTGCATTTTGCGCGCCCATCATGCCTCCTCGTCAGGTTGCAGCCCGAATGAGCCCGACCTTAGTGGAACTGGCGCCGCGTGGCCAGAGGCGGGCCACCGGAGACGATGGTTCAGCGCTCGAGCACGACGACCTCGTCGGGCCTGGCGAAGATCAGCCCCGCGCGCGCAGCTTCATCCAGCATGTCGGCTTCGAGGGTCTTGTCGGAAAGCAGCAACACATTGCGCTCGAGCCTGGCGCGCACGGTCTCGAGACCCTCGAGCTCGAGCTCCAGCTTCGCGGCTCGTTCGACGAGCCTCGCGCGGGCCTCGAGACCATGGCGGCCATAGTTGGCGTGGTAGGCGAAATACGCGCTCAGCATGATGCAGAAAAGCAAAACCCAGGTCTGCCTGGTCGCGCGCATCTCGACCTCAGGAAGTGTCAGACGCTAAACTGGCGGGCCACTGCCGGGCTGATCGCCCGACAGCAACCGTTCTACGCGGTCTTGCTTAAGGCCACGTAAAGCGGCGTGCCGGCGTAACAGCCCTCGCCGGAACGGGCAGGCCGGGATATCCCGAATTCGCTCGCCTGCCATTCGGCCGCCTTGCTGACCACCGGGCGCCAGAGTGATAAGAGGGCTGAACGGCTTTCATTTGTGTTGGCAAGAGGCAAGCAATGCGGGCAGATCAGGATCGGGCCAAGGCGGCCAGGCATGGGAAGAATGGCGGGGGTGACACTGCCGTCAATTGGGGCGTCCGCGCTCAGACCGGCGTCTTGACAGACGTTCTGCTCGGCAAGCCCGATCATTTCCGCTGGGTGGCGCTGAACTCGATCTCGGCCGTCACCCTCGCCAACGCCGAGCGGATGGGCCACCGCTTCGACAAGCAGAAGGCCATGCGCCAGCACCGCCAGATGGTCGACGTCTATGAGAAGAGCGGCGTTCGCGTGCACTGGGCGGAGGCCGACGAGGGGCTGCCGTCCTCCGTCTTCACCCGCGATTCGAGCTTCATGACGCCTTGGGGCGCGGTCGTGGCCTCGATCCAGACTTCACCCCGCCGGCGCGACTATGCGGTCGCCGCCGAGTTCTACCACAAGGCCAAAATCCCGATCTGGAAGTGGGTGACGGCAGGGCATTTCGAGGGCGGCGATTTCTGCATTCTGAAAGAAGGTGTCGCATTGCTCGGCTGGTCGGGCGACCGCTCGACCAAGGAAGGCGCCGAGCAGGTCGAGGGCTGGCTGAAGGAAAAGGGCTGGGAGGTGCTGGTCGCGCCGATCCCGCCCCAGTTCGTGCACATGGACGCGGTCGTCGTCATGCTGGAAAGGGGCCTAGCGCTGGTCTGCGAGGATGCGCTGCAGCCCTATGCGCTCGACTTCATCAAGCAGAAGCACGAGATTGACGTCATCAAGGTCTCCTACGCCGACTGCGTCAAGCTCGGCGGCAACCTGGTCAGCCTCGGCAATCGGCGCGTGCTGTCGATGAACCACAACGTCAACGTCAACAGACAACTCCGCGATGCCGGCTTCGATGTGACCTCCGTCGACTACGACATGTTCGCGCTGGGCGGCGGGGGCGTGCATTGCTCGTGCCATGAGCTGCATCGCGAGGCGGAGTAGCGGCGGAATAGCTCCCCAAACGGCTGCGCCGGGAAGCGTGTTTGACTCCCGACCCGTCGGACTTTCCCCGGCTCGAGGCCGGGGTCAGTCCGACCTACGGTCCATTCGTAGGGTTCGGGCGATGTGTTTCTTGAGAGGCGCCCTTTGCGCCGCATTCCGCCATTGGGGCGCACAAGCGGCGGGATGCGGCTTCGCCCATCCCGCCCTACGGTGCTCGATCAAGGTGGCATGGTCGCGATCGAGATTTCAACTGCCGTGATGTACGGCCTTCGCCTTCACGACCGCGAGCGCGATCAAACCCGAGCCGCCACCATCCGTCGCGGCAGTGCGGCGATCGAGGCCCCAGCTCGCGCTTCGGCCACACGCAGCTCGTGGTGCTGCTGCAGGCTCATCCAGAATTGCGGGCTGGTGGCGAACCAGTGGCCGAGCCGCAGCGCCGTGTCGGCCGTGATGCCGCGCGTCCCGTTGATGATGGCGGTGATCCGATTGACCGGCACGTCGATCTGGCGCGCAAGCTCCGCCGTCGGGATCCCGATCTCGCGCAGCTCCTCGGCCAAGTGGTCTCCGGGGTGGATGGGCGTGCGGGGCATGGTCACCTCATGAGCGTTCAACACGGACAAGAGATCTTTGAAGTCGGAATACATTCTGGCCCTTCATGGCATCGAGCTCCGTCGTCAGCTCGGAGACTGCCGCCATGCGCTCGTGCGGGGTGCGGCTTTGCCAATATGCATACTCGTCGGTCTTGATCCGATCGAGATCCGTGTAGCGGCGCAAGCGATAGGTCGTTCGTCTCTGCGCGGCCCTGGCGCGTGCTGCGGCGTCCGTGCTTTCCATGGATTCGCTCAGCTCCCTGAGGATAATGCCGACGGGGATAGCAGACACGATTCGTGCGTCGCAACATGATCGGCGAGGTCGATAGTCAGCGCCGGATTGTTTGGTCGACCCATCCGCGGCACGCGGCCGCAGTTTGTCCCCTGCGGGCGGTGGATCGTTTCCCCTGCGCCGCTGCTCTCCTTTACATTCTCCGCCGTTGCGCTTCTAGATTGGAGCGCAAGTGCATTAGGCCATGCATGGCCGCCACGACGTAGAGTAAGCATGACCAGCAAAACACCGCTTCTCGATTCTGTCCCCCTCCCCGCCGATCTCCGCAAACTTTCCGACGATCGGTTGCCCCAGCTCGCCGAGGAGCTGCGTCAGGAGACGATCGGCGCGGTTTCCGTCACGGGCGGGCATCTGGGTGCGGGGCTTGGCGTGATCGAGCTGACGATTGCGCTGCATCACGTTTTCAACACGCCCGACGACCGGCTGATCTGGGACGTCGGCCACCAGGCCTATCCCCACAAGATCCTGACCGGCCGGCGCGATCGGATCCGCACGTTGCGCCAGGGCGGCGGCCTCTCGGGCTTCACCAGGCGCGCCGAAAGCGAGTATGATCCGTTCGGCGCCGCCCATTCCTCGACCTCGATCTCGGCCGGCCTCGGCATGGCGGTTGCCCGCGACCAGGCAGGGCGCA
The DNA here is from genome assembly GCA_031403055.1 of Hyphomicrobiaceae bacterium. GTDB lineage: Bacteria > Pseudomonadota > Alphaproteobacteria > Rhizobiales > Hyphomicrobiaceae > JANNSW01. The sequence goes on from JANNSW010000575.1 coordinate 5,471, forward strand.
AGAACCACGTCGTTGCCGTGATCGGCGATGGAGCACTGTCGGCGGGCATGGCCTACGAAGCCATGAACAACGCCGGCGCCATGGACAGCCGCCTGATCGTCATCCTCAACGACAACGACATGTCGATTGCCCCCCCGGTCGGAGCGATCTCGTCCTATCTCGCCCGCATCTCCTCGAGCGGCACCTACCTGAAGCTGCGCGACATCGGCAAGCAGCTCGCCAAGCACCTGCCCAAGAGCTGGGAACGGCGCGCGGCGCGAGCCGAGGAGTATACGCGCCACCTCTGGCAGGGCGGGGCGCTGTTTGAGGAGCTCGGCTTCTACTATGTCGGCCCGATCGACGGGCACGATTTCACCCATCTGCTGCCGGTGCTGCGCAATGTGCGCGATGCCGATCACGGGCCGATCCTCGTCCATGTGGTCACGCGCAAGGGCAAGGGCTATCCCCCGGCCGAGACGTCGGCCGACAAGTACCATGGCGTGTCGCGCTTCAACGTCGTCACCGGCGCCCAGGAGAAGCCCAAGCCCAACGCGCCCTCCTATACCCGCGTGTTCGCCGAGAGTCTGGTGATCGAAGCGCGCAAGGACAAGCGCATCGTCGGCATCACGGCAGCGATGCCCGACGGCACCGGCATGGATGTGTTCGCACGCGAGTTCCCCGACCGCACCTTCGATGTCGGCATTGCCGAGCAGCATGCGGTCACGTTCGCGGCGGGCCTCGCCAGCGAAGGCCTGAAGCCGTTCGCCGCCATCTACTCGACCTTTCTGCAGCGCGGCTACGACCAGGTCGTGCACGATGTGGCGATCCAGAGGCTGCCGGTGCGGTTCGCGATCGACCGGGCCGGCCTCGTCGGCGCGGATGGTCCCACGCACGCGGGCTCCTTCGATCTCGCCTATCTGTGCTGCCTGCCGGGCTTCGTCGTGATGGCAGCCGCCGACGAGGTCGAGTTGCGCCATATGGTGGCCACCGCCGCCCAGATCGACGATGGTCCGGTCGCGTTCCGCTACCCGCGCGGCGAAGGTATCGGGATCGAGCTTCCGCGTGAGGGTACGCCGCTTCCGGTCGGCCGCGGCCGGGTGCTCCGGGAGGGGACCTCGGTTGCCTTGTTGTCGCTCGGCACCAGGCTGCAGGAGGCGCTGGCGGCTGCCGATCAGCTCGCGGGCTTCGGGTTGTCGACCACGGTCGCGGACGCCCGCTTCGCCAAGCCTCTCGATCAGGACCTGATCCGGAGCCTCGCCCGCAACCACGAGGTGCTTGTCACCATCGAGGAGGGATCGGTCGGTGGCTTCGGCAGCCATGTGCTGCAGTTCCTGGCAACCGACGGGCTGCTCGACCGTGGCCTGAAAGTCCGCCCGATGGTGCTGCCCGACGTGTTCCTCGACCACGACAAGCCCGATGTCATGTATGCCCGTGCCGGATTGAACGCGCGCGGCATTGTCGAGACGGTGTTTGCAGCACTGGGCCGAGCCCAGATCACGGGATCGGCCGGCGAGCGGGCTTGAGACGTCGCGCGCGATCGACCGGCTCTGGCGTCAGACACTCGGCGTCACTGCTTTGCCGCCGTGGTGGGGGCACATCGGTCCCACGCCGCCTTCGCCCGGTCCGACGGAGTAGGGGCTCTCGTTGAGCTCGAGCGTGCCATCCTCGGCCGCGGAGCCTTCGGTGCTCGGAGCCGCCGGCACCGCATTCAGCGGAGCAGCAACCGAGGGAGCCACCGAAGCAGCAGGCACGTCCTCGGCCAAGGATGCCGACGCGCCGACGAATAGCGCCACGACGGCGCCCGACAGGAAAACCACTGCGCTGCGTCGTTTGCTCACGTGCATGGCATGCTCCTCTAGCGCTGAACACCTGCCACGCACTATGGCACGGTTTGCGTCGCGGAGCGAGGCGTGCCCGCCACGGCTCAGGGTTGAGGCGTCTCCGCGGGATCGACAGCAACCGGCTCCGGCACCGCGGAGGCGGCCAGCGCCGAGCTCTCCGCGCCAACGCGCAGCCGCATCTTCAGCTCATCCGACAGTTGACCGGAAGCAGGACAGCCACTGCCGGTCAGCCCCGTAAAGAGATCGGCCACCTCGCCCTTGAAATCCTTGGTGGCGGCACGTCGCGCAATGCCGAAGGCGACGGCGCCATCAGCGAACTTGGCGCGACAGCTCAGCTTGACGAGGAACCTGGACAACTGGCTGCGATAGCTGGTGGCGTCGGAGGTCGCGGCCGATCGCTGCTGGTCCTGCCAGGTGCGCAACTCGGCCGAGCCCTCCCAGTTCCGGTTGGCATCCTGGTCGGAAAGCCGCGCCACCTTTGCCCCGATCCGTGCCCGCACGCTTTTGGCAGTCACCCCCGCGGCGAGCTTGGTGAAGGCTTCGATCTCGCCGTCGCTGGGCTCGCGCAGCTTCAACCTCGAGAAGTCGGCCAGCTCGATCTCGGAGCTTACCGTCGGCGTGCTCGACCACACTACCGCCGTGCCGAAATCGGCTCCCTTCAGCGAGGCGTTGGCAAGATCGGTGCCGAACAGCTTTGCCCCTGTCAGGTTGGCACCATCGAGCCTGGCGCTATCGAACTTGGTTGCGATGGCGAGCACGAAGGTCAATTGGGCGCCTTCGAGATTGGCGCTGGTGAAATCCGCGCCATGCAGCTTGGCGCCGGCCAGATCCGCGCCTTGCAACGAGGCGCCCAGCAGGTTCGTCTCGATCAGTGAGCCACGCAGCAAGCGCGCGCGATTGAGGTTGGCACCTGAAAGATCGGCGCCGACGAGATCGACGTCACCCATGTCGGCGCCTTGCAGCTTGGCACCGGCAAGATTGGCTCCAGTCAGCCGGGCAAAACGCAGATCGGCTCCCTCGAGGTTGGCATCCTGCAGATTGACGTCCGTGAGCCTCGCGCAGACATCGTCCCGCTCGATCGCGTTCACGATCACCAGCCCCACGTCGGGGCAGGAGATGCGGGCCTCCCGCAGGTCCGTGCCGTGCAGGCTCGCTCGCATCAGCTTGGCCCCGGTCAGGTCGGCGCGGTGCAGATCGGAGCGATCGAGCACAGCGTAGCGCAGATCCCGGTCCCGCAGGCTGATGCTGACCTCGGAGTTGCCATCCTGATCGTCCTTGTTGGAGACGAGGTCGACGTCGGAGACGATCAGATTGCGTTGCAGGAGCCCGCCAGGACCGCTTTCGAACAGGGCAGCCGTGAGCCCGAACACGAGCCGCTTCTCCAGATCGCCAGAGGCAGCGACCGTCTTCTCGACCCGGAAGCTCGTCAGCCGGCCGGCAAAGCGGTCGAGCGCCTCGTCGGGAACGGTTGCCACGAAGAACGAGAACAACAGCATTGCGGTCAGCAGGGTGGCCGTGAACACGAAATTGACCGGCTGATGGCGTGCGACGCGGAAAAACGCCCGGTAGAACTCGGTATCGCGCCGGGTGAGGAAGACGCCGATCAGCAGCAGCACGATGACGTCGGCGACCACGGCGACGCGGTGTGCCCAGGTGATCCACTCGTCGTGGTAGGGCAGGAACATCACCTGGATGTAGACAATGACGAGCACCGGCAGCACGACGATCGAGAGCCAGGTCATGCCGTGCAGGAACATCGCCAGGAACGGGCTGCGGGTCGGCCCGGCCAGGGCCTGGGAGAAGTAGTAGGAGTGCAGCTCCAGGCGCAGCGGATGGGTGCGCAGGTCGGTCGGCTCGAGCTGGCGCAGCGCGGCGTGGAACTCGAGCGTCTTCCTTGCCAGCATCGCATGCTGCACCAACAAGCCGAAGTGCAGGAAGACGAGGATGATCGGTGCGAACAGGAAGAACCTGGTGAGGCCGATGTCGACCTGCAGGATCGGCAGCGGAACAGGCGTGCCGAGCAGCAGATCCCGATGCGTGATGCCGGCAACCGCAACCCCCAGATAGGCGACGACGCCAAGGAAGATCAGCCAGGCCGTGTGCGCGATCTCGCTGGCATCGTTGACCGCCTGCAGCAGGCTGTAGGGATTGATCGGCACCTCGCCCGAGGCTGGCTGCTGCAGATCGGGCAGCTGGTCGCCGTAGCGGTACTCGTTGCGCGCGGTATCACTCATGATGGAACGCCCCTCAGCCTACGCCGACAGTCGACGGGCAGACAACCATATAGCCCAGTTGCCGGCCCCGATGAACAGTGCGGCCCGGCGCGTCAAATGACGCACCCACCCCACCTCCCGGCCTCGACCACCATTGTCCCCAGACTGTGACAACAACGGGACGGAGCGGGCCGATCAGCATTGGAAATGGACACATGCGCCCGGCCGGGGTTTATCGCGGCCTGCAATGCCCCTAAGCTCGACCCGGTCAAGCCGACTGCGATGGAGAAGCTCAGATGGCGTCAAGCAGCGTGTTCACCGGCGAGCTCAGCTGGCCGGAGTTCGAGGGGCGTTTGCAAGGCGGCGGCACCCCGGTCATGATCCCGCTGGGGTCGCATGAGCAGCATGGCCTGCACATGCCGCTGCAAACGGATGTGCTGCTGCCGACCGCATTCTCCGCCCGCGTTGCCCCACTGGTCGGGGCCCTTGTCGCCCCGACTTTCGTCTACGGCTACAAGAGCCAACAGAAATCGGGCGGTGGCCAGCACATTCCCGGCACGCTCAGCCTCGATGGCGCGACCTATGTCAGCCAGGTGAAGGAGATCATCAAGGAGCTCGCCCGCAACGGCGCCCGTCGCTTCGTGATGATGAATGGCCACTACGAGAACACCTGGTTCATGGTCGAGGGTATCGATCTCGCCTTGCGCGAGCTGCGTTGGGACGGCATCCGCGACGTCAAGGTGGTCGCGCTATCCTATTGGGATTTCATCGACAGGGGCACGATCGCCAAGCTCTATCCGGACGGTTTCCCGGGCGTCGAGCTCGAGCATGGCGGTGTGATGGAGACGTCCCTGATGCTGGCGCTCCACCCCAAGCTCGTCCACATGGACCGGGTGGTCGATCATGCGCCTGCGAGCTTCCCGCCCTACGATGTCTACCCGATCGAGGGCGAATGGACGCCGCGAACAGGCTCGCTGTCGAGTCCCAAGCTGGCGACCAAGGAGAAGGGTGAGGTCCTGCTCGACGTCTGCACAACGGGAATCGTCGCTGCAGTGAAGAAAGAGTTGGGGAAGGGGTAGCGGCTTTGGCGCCAAGCCGATGCTCAACCTGATCCGGACCTGATATTGTCGACGACGCCCGAGGTCGTCGTGCCGGGATCCCGTCGAAGCTCTCGGCTCGAGTGCCCGTGCTGCTCCGACCCGGCGACAGCGGGTCGGGGCCGGCACGAGGGTGTTGGGCTCGGCAAACCTTGGTCAATCGCGGCAATCATGCTTGCAAGCCCGCTGCCCAGCGCCGGAAACCGCCCGGTCCCTTGCAGATGGCGTAATCGACCGGAAGGCGGGAGAGGCGCTCGGCTCCCCCCGCCCCGACGATAACGGTGTAGCCAGCCGACATGGCGTAGCCGCTCGACGCGTCGGCGAGGATAGCGTGCAGGAACAGCACCATGCCGGGCTCGGCGGGCAGCGGATTGCCACTGTAGAGCATGGGCGGAACGTCCATCCAGTTGGGGGCGTAGGTCGCACCCAGCGAGTATCCGCAAGCAGCCAGCCGGGCATGGCCATAGCCGCGAGCGTCGAAGACCCGGCGGTGAGCATCGTCGATCTCGCCGAGTGGACGGCCGGGCGCAACGGCCTCGGTCATGGCCTGCAAAGCATCCCGCGTCGCCGCGAACATGTCGCTCTGGCGGGCCGAGGCTCCCCCGATCGCGACCGTGCGCATCAGGCAGGCGTGGTAGCGGCGATAGGAGGCTGCGAACTCGAGGGTGAGCTGGTCGATGGCGGCGAGGGTGCCGAACCCGGTCGAGGCGCGCACGAGCAGAGCCCGCTCGCCCGCGCCCAGCACCGGCGGCGAAGCAGCCACGTCGCCACCACCGATATAGATCGCGGCGTGCCCGGCCGCATGCACCTCGCCTTCTGGCACACCAGGGCCGGCGGCGGCGATCTGCGCCGACAACGCCTGATCGGCGAGCTCTCCCGCGCGGCGCACATAGACGAGCTCGGCTGGCGACTTGATGATGCGGAGCCCTCTGACGAGCACCGACGCATCGACCAGCGTCGCAAAGCCCGCGAGAGCGGTCGTGACCCGGGCGTGGCTGGCGCCGGTCAAGCCGTAATTGTCGAGCTCGATGCCGATCCGCTCGCCCTCGAGGCCGAGCTCGGCGAGGATCGCCCGCAACTCCTGCGCCGGGTTCGCGCCCTCGCGATCGTACCAGATGCGGATGTCCTCGATGATCGAGGTCAACCGTGCCTGCTCCAGATCCGGGCGGCGTGTCAGCAGCACGGGCGCGCGCGCATCCGCTGTCAGCACGACGCATTGGAAGAACACGAACCCTTCCGTGTCGTAGCCCGTCAGGTAATAGTGGCTCTCGGGCGCGAACAGCAGGATCGCCGCAAGGCCCTGCTCGACGAGCCGCGCGCGGGCCGTCGCGATGCGCTGATCGTATTCGGAGCGTTCGAACTGGAGCAAGGCACGCGGCTCCTCTGGCTGCGGGGCGGCGGGTGCGCGCGCCTATTCGAGGCGCTCGTCGCGGTGGATGCGCTCGCGCCGCTCGTGGCGCTCCTGGGCTTCGACGCTGAAGGTTGCGATCGGGCGGGCGTCGAGCCGCCGCAGTCCGATCGGCTCTCCCGTCTCCTCGCAATAGCCGTAGGATCCATCGTCGATGCGCGCCAGTGCGGCGTCGATTTTCGCGATCAGCTTGCGCTGCCGGTCGCGGGCGCGCAGCTCGATGGCCTTGTCGGTCTCGGAGGACGCCCGATCGGTGATGTCGGGCAGTTGGGTCGTGTCTGTCGTCAGTGTGAACAGAGTTTCACGACCTTCGCGCAAGATTTCGTCTTTCCAGACCAATAGCTTGCGGCGGAAATAGGCCAGTTGGCGCTCGCCCATGAACGGCTCGCTGTCGCTGGGGCGGCCGCCTTGTGGGACTGCGATCTCGCAACTCCTGCTAGCCGACCCGTTGGTGTGGACAACGGCGATTTCGGCGCCGTTCGCGGAGCTGCTGCCATTGAT
>JANNSW010000576.1:0-4638 GCA_031403055.1 Hyphomicrobiaceae bacterium
CAGGGCGCGACCGAGATCGGACAGGGCTCGAACACCGTCATTGCGCAAATTTTCGCCGATGCCGCGCGACTACCGCTCGCCCAGGTCCACATCGTCGGCCCCGATACCTCCGTCACGCCCGATGCGGGCAAGACCTCGGCCTCGCGGCAAACCTATGTGAGCGGCAAGGCAGCCGAGAAATCTGGCCGGGCGCTGCGGGCAGCAGTGCTCAGGCACGCCAACGCGTCCGGGGCGGCCGAGGTCGAGATCGCAGGCAGCCTCCTCCTCGTGCGCGAAGGCACGATCGTGCGCGAGATCGCACTCGACCGGCTGCCGGCCGACGCGGAAGGCTACGTCTTTCGCGCCGAGGAAACCTACGATCCCCCGACCACCAAGCTCGACGCCAATGGCCAGGGCAATCCCTATGCGGTCTATGGCTGGGGCGCACAGATGGCCGAGCTCGAGGTCGACATGGCGCTCGGTACTGTCAGGCTGATCAAAATCACGGCGGCGCACGATTTGGGCCGCGCCATCAATCCGATGCTGGCGGAGGGACAGGTCGAGGGTGGCATCGCGCAGGGCATTGGCCTGGCATTGATGGAGGAGTACATCCCCGGCCGCACCGAGAACCTGCACGACTACCTGATCCCGACCATCGGCGACGTGCCCGAGATCGAGACGATCCTGGTCGAGGTGCCCGATCCCGAGGGTCCGTTCGGCGCCAAGGGTTTGGGCGAGCACGCGCTGATCCCGACCGCGCCCGCGATCCTGAATGCGATCCGCCATGCGACGGGGGTACAGATCGACAAGGTGCCCGCGACGCCCGACCGTATCCTTGCCGCCATCAGGCGTGCAGGAGAAAGGGGATGAGCACCGGCATCATCCCGACAGCGAAGATCCGCTGCGATGCCTGCCCGGTGATGTGCTACATCGCGGAAGGCCGCACCGGCGCGTGCGATCGCTATGCCAATTTCGCAGGCGCGATCGTCCGCTGCGATCCGCTGACGATCCTCGAGGCGACCGGGCGCTCCGGCGGTAAAGTCGTCCCTTTCCTCGGCGATAGCGAGGGCTGGGATGGCGAGATCGTCGGCGGCAAACCGCACGGCTTCGTCACTGCGATCGGCGCCGGCACCACCTATCCCGACTACAAGCCAGCCCCCTTCATTGTCAGCCAGGAGGTGGCGGGCGTCGACCTCGTCACGGTCGTGACCGAGGGCATCTTCAGCTATTGCGGCGCCAAGGTGAAGATCGACACCGACCGCTTCCTCGGGCCCGAGCGCTCGCTCGTGAGGCTCGAGGGCGAGCCCGTCGGCCATGTCACGACGGCCGAGTACGGCTCGCAGATGCTCTCGCTCGGTGGCGTGCATCACTTGACTGGCGGCAGCAAGGCGGAGGGACGTGTCACCTGTCAGGCGCTGCTCGACCTCTGCAATGGCAAGCCGGTCGAGCTCAGCGTCGATGCCGGCTCGAAGGTGATCGTTGCGGCGGGCAAAGCGCCCATCGTCGACGGCAAGCCGGAAACGCGCATGCGCGTCGGCTGCGGCTCGGCCACGATCGGCATGTTCGCCAAGCAATGGCGCGGGCTGGTCGATGAGGTGGTGGTGGTCGACGACCACATCACCGGCGTCGTCTCGGAGCACCAGGCCGGCAAGGTCCTCGGCTGGGCCGACACGGGCATCAAGATCAAGGGGCGCCGCTCGACGCCGGGGCGATACTTCCAAGTCTCGCAGCCTGGGCTGGGCTGGGGCGGCACTGCCATCACCGACCCGCTCGCGATCCTGGGCGAATTCAACGCGAAGAAGGGTGCGCGGCCAGGATTGACGCTGTTGATGGTGTCAACGACCGGCGAGCAGCACGCTTACTACGTGCTCGACGAGAGCCTGAGGCCAATCGCCCGGGAATTGCCGGAAGCGCTCGCCGCCTCGGTCGAGCTGATCGCCGAGAATTGCGAGTCTGCGCTCTGCACTGTCCTCTTCATGGGTGGCGCCGGCGGGTCGCTGCGGGCCGGTGTCACCGCCAATCCCGTCCGCCTGACCCGCTCGGTGCAGCGCCTGGAGACCTATGTCACCTGCGGCGGCGCACCGGCCTATGTCTGGCCGGGCGGCGGCATCACACTGATGGTCGACGTGGCGATGATGCCGCTCGGCTCGTTCGGCTACGTGCCGACGCCCGCTCTGGTCGCACCGATCGAGTTCACGCTCAGGCGCGAGCACTATCGCCTGCTCGGCGGTCACATGGAGGAGATCCGCACCCTCGAGGACGTGCGCGCCCGAGGTGGGGAGTACGGCAATCCGCGCCAGAGCGTCGCCGCCGAGGCGGAGACATTGTGGCCGCCGGCCTGGCGTGCGCGCCGATGACCGGCCCGCAGGCCTCGCTGTTGCCCGACGGGCGGCGGCTGCATCTCCACCACGGGCCGATCGACCTCATCATCGAGGCTTTTGCCAGCGAGGCGGATGTGCGGCGTGCCTATCGAGCGGCAGCGCGGCGGTTTGCAACCATTCTCGATGAGATCGTAGGCGAGCTGCCTCTCCTCAGGCAGCCGATCGGCCCAGATCGACAGCGCGTGCATGGAGCCGTCGCTCAGCGCATGATCGCGGCTGTTGTGCCCCATGCGGCTCATTTCATCACGCCGATGGCAGCTGTTGCCGGCAGCGTCGCCGAGGAGGTGCTGCAGGCGCTCGTCGCGGCGGGCCCGATCGCTAGAGCCTATGTCAACAATGGCGGCGACGTCGCGCTGCACTTGGCGCACGGCGAGGAGCTGTCGATAGCGATCAGCCAGGGTGACCTGGAGCTCGCCGATCGGGTGGTCGTGCGTGGGAGCGATCCTGTGCGCGGCATCGCGACCAGCGGCTGGCGCGGCCGCAGCCACTCGCTCGGCATCGCCGATGCCGTGACGGTGCTTGCCGCCACCGCGTCGGCGGCCGACGCCGCCGCCACCCTCATTGCCAACGCCGTCGACCTGCCGGCAGGCAGCCGGGGTCAAGCCGTCATTTGGCGCCAGCCCGCCTGCGATCTCTCCCCCGACAGCGACCTCGGCGCGCGGCTCGTGACGGTCGCGGTCGGCCATCTCGACGGGGCGGAGGTCGAGATGGCCCTGGCGGCGGGGCTCGCCCGGGCTGAGCGGATGCGCCACGATGGAATGATCGTGGCGGCTGCCCTGTTCCTCGCCGGGCAAGCGGTCAGCTGCGGCGATGCGAGCGGCAGGAGCTTTGAGTTGCAGCAGCACGTCGCGCAAGCGCCCGAGAGGGTCGGCCGGACCCGCCACTGATCCGGCACCAGTCATCGCTCCACTATGGCTTCAGTGGGTGACCCACTCGCCGCGCGCGCCGTCGCTCTGGCTCCAATTGCCGATCAGCTTGCCGGTGTCCTGGTCGAGGGCCATGTCCCAGATCACCGATTTCCCACTCTTGTAGAAGACCTTGGAGGTGATCGTCCGACCCGGCGTGCACTGGGTCACCGACTGGCGGACGATGTTGGGGTCGGTGAAGCCGCAGGGCTCGCCTGACCAGTCGATGCACAACTCGGTGTTGAACGTCTTGCCCTTGCGCGGACCGCCAGTATGGAAGGTGTGGCCGGCAAAGCAGACCACTTGGCCCGGCGTGGGGCTGTCGCCGCCATCGCCATCGCTCTGATCCGGTTGAACGTCATCGCCGGTATCGGCGGCTTGATCCTCCAGCTCGGGCAGCTCGATCCTGGTCGCCTTGAATGCACCCTCGCCCGTGTCTTTTACCAGCGCGATGAACTGGTGATTGTCCTTGATCTCCTGCTTCAGGGCCTTTGTGTTTGTCATCGGCGGGACGATCAGGATGACCGGATCCTGCTCGGTGAGGTTCCGATCGGCCAGAGCGCACTTGCCGAAGAACGGCTCCTCCTGGCTGCTGCTCTTGCGAGCGTGAGCGAACTCGATCCGCAACGAGCCACCGGCGCCGTTGACCACCTTCATCGTGGGCGCGGCCTGGCAGGTCAGCCGGACGGCCTCTTGCTCGGTCTTGGGGCTGTCCTCGGCATTCTGATCCTCGTCCCCGGTATCGTTGCCCTCATCGCCGTTCAGCACCACGCGGGTGACGATCATGGCTCCGAGGTTGTTGTTGTATGCGGTAACACTGAAACGTCCCCCGTTCTTGGCGAGCTGCTCGAGGGCAGCGGCATCCGGATCACTGCTGGAGACGACCAGGGTCAGCGGCTCGCTGCTGTTGAGTCCACGATCCACCCAGGCGCATTCGCCATCCGCTGGAGCAGCACCGGCGCTGCCTGCCGGGGCAGGCTCGAACTCCAAACGCAGAAAGCCATCACCCGAGGATTGGGCCGTCATCGCTCCGCCGCCGGCGCAATCGAGGCGGCGGCCCGCTGGCTGGTCGGCAACCAGGATGACGGGATTGCCAGCCGCTGTGCGGACGCCCGGCAGGTGGGGCTCCAAGGCGGCGCCCGGCACGACCTGCAAACTGACAGCGAGCAAGGCCGAGACAGCAACCACACCCGAGCGCAGGCCGATAGGTGCGGCCATGAATTGCATGGTTTCGATGCCTCTGTTGTCATCCAGGAGCGATGGCAATTCACCGCCTACCGATTGATAGACCAAAGGCGGGAATCCGACACACCCTAATCTTGCCGGATGGTTGCTGGATCGGTCGGCACGATCCCGGCGTCTCGTTGTCGCCT
>JANNSW010000577.1:0-4888 GCA_031403055.1 Hyphomicrobiaceae bacterium
TGTAGGCAGCCCTGCGGCGCCCGCGTCGTGACGATTTGACGGCTTCGGGTCTGCTCTTCAGGGCCCGACGTTTCCGCCGGACCGCCTAGCCGCTTCGGCATCCAGACTGCAACGGCGTTGCCGCCGCCCGTCCCGGAGGGCACACCCATCAAGCCTATCGGGCACTGAGGGTCCGTTCGCGGGCCTGTCGGCCCACGCCCCCGCACTCCCGACCGCCACCGTCACCAACCCAAACCCGCGATCGGAACGCGAAGCGTCCGCTTCCGGGCTGGCGATAGGGGAAGTATAGTGCGGAATGGAGGGGCGGGGATAGAATTGTTGGAGCAGGTGAGGATGGAGGCTGGGGGCCAGGAGCACGCATGCGGAAGACGGCCGCCTGACGGCAGAAGTTAATCAAGTCTGACATTTTGTATTATCGTGTGTCTTGGTGTAATGCTTATTGCTGGTGCTAATTTCGACCGATGAAGGAAAGACCCCGTGTACCGAAGCGAACTTCCCCGCATCTATGAGCTTCGGGACCTGCTTCCCGATCCGATCCCTGCGAATGCCTATTTCCAAACCGTCGATAAGAGACTTTCGGAATACCCTCTGAGGTTTCGGCACTACCGCGACCTTGAACAAGACCTCGCGGGCCTCGATGCGGCCGCGTGGGCTTGTCTGAAATCGGAAGTGAAACCACTTCTTCTCGTCAGAGATGAAAAACGCGGCTGGACGCCGCTGTTCGACAAGCTCAATCAGGCAAAGGCGTACAACCACATGAAGCGTGCTGGATACGAGACTGTTCGTTTCATTGAACCCATTCGAGGACGCATGACGCCGGACTTGGAGGCGGGAAACGGTCCCCGGAGTGCGCTGTGCGAAGTCAAGACCATCAACGTTTCCGACGTGGAGGCGCACCGCAGAGTTTCGGGTGGCGTAGGCCGTGTAACCGATGAATTGGAAGCTGGCTTCTTCGCCAAACTTTCATCCGATCTGGCACGGGCGCAGGCACAGATGGTGGGGTTCAACGCTGATCCCACTGTGGTCAAACTCGCCTACCTCGTCGTCAATTTTGACGACTCGCTGCACGAATACGCTGACCGCTACGGCAAACAAATCGAGCGTTACATGGCGGAGCATCCGAGGGCCGGCTTGGAAGTCGCCTTCTATTGGAAACCGCCTTTCGGAAACGCGGAGATTTAAATATGTTGTTGCGTTATTGCGTGTTTTTACTGCGAAGCGGCTCTGCGCCATAGTTCGGCTCCGGCTCGCAATCCGACGACCCGATGCACAATTGATCCGCGGTTACTCCATTCGGCTCGATGCAAGGCCAACACTCCCAACCACCGTCTTGGCGCTAGGCTTCGTCCGGCCGTTGGCCGGTCTAAGCGCCAGCTTACGAATACGCCGTGGTAGGTTGGGTTAGCGCGGCCAACTCGGCCAATGCTTTGCGCGGTGCTCGTTCCGTGCGTAACCCAACAATGCATGTGCCGGGGATGTTGGGTTACGCGCGGAGGTTATTCTTCGAGAGAGCTGCCGAAGCTGTGGCCGCGCTAACCCAACCTACAATATTACTTCGAGACCAAACCAGCCCGCCGAACTCGGCCCTTGCGGCTTCGGCCGCCTCGGAACCCGGCCGTGCCGAAGCTGCCGGGTAATGCACCTCGTGCCCGCGCCAGCCTTCAATCGGACCACACCCCTACCGGATCAGCAGCGGCGTGCGCCCCACCCACTCCCGGCTGTCGATCTGGCCAATGAGAAAATCCGCGACATCGGCGCGGCTGATCGAGCCGGCGGTCCAATCCTTGGGCTCGCCCAGCGCCCGGTACTGCCGGGTCAGCCGTCCGTTGTTCAACAGCCCCGGCCGCACGATGGTCCAGTCGAGGCCCGAGGCCTTGACCATCTGCTCCTGCACGTCCTTGTCGGCGTAGACGCGCGACAGCAGCAACGGAAAGAACACCCAGTCGTAGAGCGCCCCGCCATGGCCGCGGCTGTCGCCCGCGCCGAGCCCCGTCACCACGATCAGCCGGCGCACGCCCTTTGCCTTCATGGCGTCGATGACGATGCGGGTCGCATCCGAGAACAAGCGCCCCGGTGACAGCAATCTCGTCGTCCCCAGCGTCATCAGCACCGCGCCGGTGCCCTCGACCGCCCGCTCGACTGCCCCTCGATCGAGCGCACTCGCTGCGACCCGTTCGAGGCGTGGATTGTCGCCCTCGATCACCACGGCGCCGCGCGCGAGCGCACGCACCTCGTGGCCAGCCTCCAGCGCCCGCTTCACGGTTTCGAGGCCGATGCCTTTGGAGGCGCCAATGATGAGGAGCTTTGCCACAATCGCGCTCGTTTCTATTGCAGGCCGAGGATCAGCCGCAGATCCCAGCCGCCATCCGAGCTCTCGGCCCGCGTGATGTTCCGGATCCGCCATCTGTCCCCATCGGCCACCAGCTCGTAGGTCAGCTCCTTCAGTTGGCCAGAATCCTTGAACCTGGCCTTGACTGTCGCCTTGCCGCCAGCCTCCGACACGGGCTCGACCGCCACATCGGTGACCGCCGGATCCTGGCTGTCGGTGACCGGATCGAAGTCGAGCACCAGCCCGTTCGTCTCGATCGCGGCCGGTGATTGCGCCGCGAGGATCGCGGCGGCGAGATCGGCGGTGAGCAGCTTCGCCAAGCCCGCTTCGTCTTGCGGCAGCCCGTCGGGATAGAGCGCCCGCACCACCTCGGCCGGGCTTGAACCCGCCAGCGCAACACCGGCCCCCAGCAGCAGCATGAGACACGCCACGATGGTTGCAGCCAATCCAATCGACTTCAACATTGGGTCGCTCCTGTCCTGTCACCGGATCGTCTGAGAAAACTCAATTCGTTCCGAGTACCCTGCGAAGCTGCTCGGCATGGCGCCGCAGCACCTCGCCGTCGGCCATCGTGCCGGGCGGCCGCAGCTCGACATCCGACCAGCACGGCAGCACATGGAAATGCAGGTGGAGCACCACCTGGCCCGCGGGCGCCTCGTTGTACTGCTCGACCTTGATCCCATCGGCCTCGAACGCCGTCATCGCCGCCCGCGCGATCCGCTGCACGGTCGCAATGGTCGCGGCGAGCTGGGCGGGCGAGGCATCGAGCGTATTGACGCACGGTGTCTTCGGTATGACCAGGCAATGCCCGTCGGCGCGCGGCATGATGTCCATGAAAGCGAGCGTCCCGGCGTCCTCGTAGACCTTGTGGGCCGGCAACTCACCGCGCAGGATTCTCGCGAAAATGTTGCTACTGTCATAACCCATGATCGCCTCCTCGTCCTCGCTCGGACTTCTATAGCGCTCTCCCTCGGGCCCGCCTATGGGGTCGCCGCCATATCTTGGCCATCCCGGTTGACGAGCCTGCGCCGAGCAGCGATCCCAGTCGCTCGGGAACGATTCGATCACGAGGGGAGGAACGATGCGCCGCAAGACCCCGATCCTCGCCCTCCTCATGCTCGTTGCCGGCGGCGTCTCCGCGGCTCTGGTGAGCGACTTGGCCCGTGATCTGCGTGGCGCGATCGAGATCGCCAGTGCCGAGGCCCGGCGCAGCGAGTACCATTTGCGCTACCGGCTCGGACTGCCGATGCCAGGCATGCCCGATCTGTCCCGGCTCGATCAGCGCCTCGCCGCCAAGGGCCTGTCTGAAGGCGCGCC
Source organism: Hyphomicrobiaceae bacterium (assembly GCA_031403055.1). Classification (GTDB taxonomy): domain Bacteria; phylum Pseudomonadota; class Alphaproteobacteria; order Rhizobiales; family Hyphomicrobiaceae; genus JANNSW01. The sequence continues at coordinate 3,647 of JANNSW010000577.1, forward strand.
CGTGCTCGTGCGGATCTTCAAGCAGGAATCCGAGCTCGAGCTCTGGATGCAGAAGGGCCAGCGCTTCGAGCTGTTCGCCACCTACCCCGTCTGCCGCTGGTCGGGCGGGCTCGGCCCCAAGCAGCAGCGCGGCGACCACCAATCCCCCGAAGGCTTCTATACGGTTGCGGCATCCCAGCTCAATCCGCGCAGCCGCTGGAACCGCTCGTTCAACGTCGGCTACCCCAACCTGCTCGATCGCGCCCATGGCCGCACCGGCGACTTCATCATGGTGCATGGTGGCTGCTCGTCGGTTGGATGCTTTGCCGTGACCAACGAGGCGGTCGGCGAGATCTGGCGGCTGGTGCAGGCTGCGCTCGGCAAGGGCCAGCAGCGCTTCCAGGTGCAGTCCTTTCCATTCCGGTTGAGCGAATGGAACCTCGCCCTCCACCGCTCGAGCCCCTGGGCGCCTTTCTGGCGGGATTTGGCGGCGGGCCACGACCTGTTCGAGACGACCGGCATCCCGCCACTGGTCAGCGTCTGCGCCAAGCGCTACGAATTGCGGCCGGGAGTTGCCGGCGCCGACGGCAGCGCGCCGATCGAGGCCATATGCAACGAAAAGCCCGGGCACATGGTGGGCGGATCGTGAGCCGGCCGCGTCCCGCGAATGCTGCGAAGGAGGATCAGATGCTGCGTCCCGTTCACCCAAAAACCGTCGCCAAGCCCGCCTCGCGCTATGTCCATGGCATGGTCCACCCGGCAGGCGCCGAGCGCCTCGTCGTCTCGGGCCAGATCGGCATGTCGCCCGAAGGCACCCTCGCCAAGGGCCTGCAGGCGCAGATGGACCAGTCCTGGCGCAACCTGTTCGGCGTGATCGAGGCGGCGGGCTTCGAGCAGACCGACATCGTCAAGATGACGATCTTCATCGTCGATCCCGGTGCGGCCGGCAGCGCCCGCGGCGACGCGGTCAAAGCCTATCGCGAGACCCGCGATCGCGTGCTGGCAGGCCATGCCGCCGCAACGACATTCCTGTTCGTCTCCGGCCTCGCCAATCCGGAAATGCTGTTCGAGGTCGAGGCCGAGGCCGTGAAGGGCTGAGACTCGGGGTAGCCCTATGAAAGGACCGTAGGTCGGACTGAGTTTCCATGCGCGCGAAGCGCGCACCTGACCGGCACGAAACGGGCTACACTTTCCGTGCCGCCGGCACAGAGATCGGCAACTGCTTGACACTTTGAAGTCGAGACTGAGTTTGATCGGAGGCCC
>JANNSW010000578.1:0-5404 GCA_031403055.1 Hyphomicrobiaceae bacterium
CCAATAGAGCGCCGCCTTGCGAGACACCCCCTCCATTGGCCCCCACCCCAAACCCGCTTAGGACCCACCCAACAAAAACCGCACCGTCTTGTCGTCAAGTCGAGGCCGGATCGGTAGGGTGCAATAGGCCTGCTTCAGGCCGTATTGCACCACCCCGGATCGCAACGCCAGCCGCAGGTGCAATACGGCGAAGGCGCCTATTGCACCCTACGCCGAAGCGCATCCGCTCGCGAAAATGATTCGGGCATTGGTCGGGCTATGCTTAGCTACCCCCCACGGGAAAATCCTCGGAGGCTGACATGGACCGCCGCGCGTTTCTGCAGGCCACGGGTACCGTCGCCGCTGTCGGCGCGACGGGCGTGGGTGCGGCCGAGACTGCCGCCGCCGCGCCGGCGGTCGTTGCGGGCTTGCGCCTGGCAGAAGGACAACGGCATCCGCATCGACCACCTGCTGCTGTCGCCGGCCGCCGCCGACCTGCTGACCTCATCGGGCATCGACCGGATGACACGGGCCTGGGAGAAGCCGTCGGATCACGTGCCGGTGTGGGTGGAGCTGGCGTGTTGAGACCGGATCTTCCGATCCTGGCAGGCACTGCCGTCAAGCTGCGTCCGCCGCGTCCCGACGATGCCAAAGCCAGATTTCGACTGGGGCGGGATCCTGAGATTTTGCGCATGGATGGCGGCAGCCGCAGCGATGTGGGCCCGATGACGGAAGCGGACGCCGAGCGCGAAATCGAAGTACCACACTAGTGGCGGCCGATGCGCCAGTCCTAGCGAAAGGACGCAAGACATGAGCCTGACGCGAGAGCTCGTCCGACTGATCCGAAGCAAAGAGGCAAGCGAGGACGATCTCGCCGCCGCCTCGCTGTGCGTCCTCGACACGCTCGCCTGCGCGCTCGGAGGCATGATGGCCGCGCCGGCGCGCATGCTTGCAGCCGTCGCACCGCCCGAGCGCGGCGACGTGGCCCGGCGCGCCTTCTATCTGGGCGGTCTCTCCCACATCCTGGAGATGGATGATCTCCACCGCGATTCCGTGACCCATCCCGGCTGCGTCGTCGTCCCGGCGGCCTGGGCAATCGCGGAGGAGCGCGATCTGGGTGGCCGGAGGTTCCTGAGGGCCGTGCTCGAGGGCTACGAGGCCTGCTGCCGGGTGGGCATGGCTGTCGGCAAGGCGCACTACCGGGTCTGGCACAACACCTCGACCTGTGGCCCCTTTGGCTCGGCCATGGCCGTCGCCGGCCTCATCGGTCTCACCGAGGACGAGGCCGTGTGGGCGCTCGGCAATGCGGGCACCCAGTCGTCCGGCTTGTGGGAGTTTCTCGCTTCCGGCGCCATGAGCAAGCATCTGCACACGGCCCGCGCAGCCGAATCGGGTGTGCTGGCCGCACTGCTGGCACAGCAGGGGTTCACCGGGCCCGACCGCATCCTGGAAGGCGAGAAGGGCTTCTTTGCCGGGGCTTGTCCCGACCCGGTGCCCGAGGCGGTGACGGCCGGTTCTGGTCGGCCCTGGGAATTGACGCGGACCTCGATCAAGCCTTGGCCCTGCTGCCGCCATACCCACCCCGCGATCGAAGCGGCGATCGCTCTCCACGGCGAGTTGAAGGGGGCCGCTGCCGGCAAGATCATGGTCGGCACCTATCGCGCGGCGCTCGACGTTTGCGACCGGCCGGCGCCGGAGGATCCCTACAGCGCCAGGTTCTCGCTGCAGCACTGCGTGGCGATCGCACTCGCGGACGGTCGGGTGGATCAGGCGAGCTTCGATGCCGACGCGCGGGCGCGGGTCGCCCAGGAGCGCGCTCGGGTCGAGGTCGGGCTCGCGCCGACCATCGATGCGGCCTATCCTGAGGCTTGGGGCACGGAGATCGCGATCGCGACGGCGGACGGTCGCCATCTCGGCGCCACCCGGCGCCATGCCAAGGGCGATCCCGAGAATCCGGTCTCCGCGATCGAGCTGACCGTCAAGGCACGCGGGCTGCTGGCGCAAGGGGGCATGGCGGCGGCGGCGGCGGATTGCCTGGTTGCAACGATCCTCGGTCTCCTCGAGGATCGGCCAGTGCGCGAGCTCGCCCTGTTCACGCCCGCGAGCGGCGACCGCATGCGCCATCCGCTCGCACCAAGCGCCTGAGCAATGCTCGAGCCCGACGACCACGAGGACATCCGTGTGGGCGTTGGCAATCCGAGCGCTCGACTCTCGACCAGGCCCGTGCCTAGCCGGCTTCGCCGGAATCGATCGAATGGAAGGCAACACTCAAGCGCCCGATCCGATCGAGTCGGATCGGGCGCTCGAGCTGCTTTTTTGTTGCATTTTCATTCGACGAGCCGGTCGCCGCTTCGTCGGAAAATGCTCGCGCTCGCGGATCGAGCCGGAGAGTGTCAGGCCGCCTTGTGCTCGATCAACCGCTCGCCGCTGTTGGGCTTGCCGCCGATCGCGATCGTGCGCGGCTTCATCCGCTCGGGCAGCTCGCGCACCAGATCGATGCTCAGCATGCCGTCCTTCAGGTCGGCGCTTTTGATCTCGACATGATCGGCGAGCTGGAAGCGACGCTCGAAGCCACGCGCGGCGATGCCACGATGCAACAGCTCACTTTCCTTGCTGTCATCGGCCTTGTCGCCGCGGACGGTGAGCAGGCTTTCCTTCACCTCGATCTTGATGTCGCCCGCGCCAAAGCCCGCGACCGCGATCGTGATGCGGTAGTCGTTCTCAGCGAGGCGCTCGATGTTGTAGGGGGGATAGGGCGTGGGCTCGCCATTGGAGCCGGCAACCGTATCGAGCAGATTGAGCAGTCGGTCGAAGCCGACGGTCGTGCGATAGATGGGGGCAAAATCGAACTGTCTCATCACAAGTCCTCCGAGGAAGCGACATGTGTCAGCCCCGCCCATTGGGCCGGGGTCCAACGCGGCCGGCCCATCATTGGCACCGGCTGCAGCCATTAGTTGGGATTTGGGCGAGGGGGATTCAAGCCCCGGATCACGCCGCGCCGCCTCATCAAGGAGCCCGTCATGCCTGCACCTGCCGCATCGCCCAGGACACCGGCCACGAGGGGTATCGTCATTTACGGCACCGGCCATATCGGCCAGCTCGTGACGAGGCTGGTACAGCGGCAGGGCTGGCGGCTCGCGGCCGCCATCAACCGCCCTGGTCCCAAGATCGGGCGCGATCTCGGCACACTTGCCGGGCTGCCGGCACCGATCGGCCTCACGGTCGAGCTCCCGGACACGGTCGACTTGCGGACCTTGGCAGCCGACGTCGCGATCGTCAGCGTCGCCGACCGGCTGAGCGTCATGCTGCCGATCTACCGGCGCCTGCTCGAGCAGGGCCTCAACATCATCAGCTGCGATTGCGAGGCGAGCTATCCCTGGGGTGCCGACGCCGCGCTTGCCGAGGAGATCGACGCGATCGCCAAGGCCAATGGCGTCACCTTCACCGGCACCGGCCTGCCCGACGCCTTCCGGATCTGGCTGCCGCGCGTGCTGACCGGGGCCTGCGACAGCCTGCGCGGCTATCGCCACGAGAGCACGGTCGATATCGGCCGCCACGGCGCCCAGTCCTGCCGGCTCGCCCATGTCGGCTCGAGCACGGCGGCTTTCGCGCGCTCCACCGCCGCTGGCGGGGGCGTCTCGATCTACCGGCTGTTCCTGCAGCAGGCGGTGGTCGCCCTGGGCCTCGACATCACCGCCATGCGCGAGTCGCTCGAGCCCGTCACGGCCAGCGAGCCGATCCGTTGCGAGGCGCTCGATCTCGTGGTGCCGGCGGGCGATTGCATCGGCACGCGGTTCCTGACCGAGATCGATACGGCGCAAGGCATCCAGGCCACGGGCGCGAGCGAGCTGCGGCTGTTGCGGCCGGGCGAGGTCGAGCGGATGCTGTTCCTGATCGAGGGGAGCTCGCCGCTGCGGGCGGAGGTCACGGGCTTCGATTCGGACCTCGCGACCGCCGCCCAGATGGTCGCCCGCATTCCCGACGTGATCGCGGCCCCGCCGGGCATCGTGACCATCGATCGGCTGGGGCCGCCAACCTATCCGGTCTGAGCGCGCTCGATCCTCAGCTGGCCGCGAGATAGCCCAAGGCGGCCATCGCATGGATCTTCGCGCAATCGACGACATCCTGCTCCTCGACATAGTCGTCGATGCCCGAAGCCAGCAGCGGCTGCGGCCCGAAGCAGATGGCGTGGATGCCGCGGGCCCGCCAGCGGCTCCCATCGCTCGCGGGCAGCCGCACGACGGCGTCGGGCCGGGCGCCGCGCACGAGGGTTGCAGCCGAGGCGACAGTGCGCGCGATCGGGCTCGGGAGGTGGTAGGGCGGCGGTCACCGGCTTGGAAACCTCGGGTGCCAGAGCAGGTGCTTGGCGCCCTTCTCGTAGGCCTTGCCGTTGGGATAGCTCACGAGCTCGAGCTGCAGGCCCCAGGGGGCGAGGAAGTAGACCCAGGCGGAGCCCGCCGCATTGCCCTCGGTGATATGGTCAGGCTCGCCCTGGACGGTCACGCCGTGGCTCTTCAGTTGGGCGACCGCCGCGTCGATGTCGTCCACGTAGAAGGCGATGTGGTGGCCGCTGATGTCGCTATTCCTCGGCGGCGCCTTGCGCTGTTCGGGAGCCTTGTACTCGAACACCTCGAAATTCAGTCCGTTGCCGCAGCGCAGGAAGCAGTACTTCATGCTGGCGCGGGGATCGACGCCGAGCGAGGTGCCCATGAGCTCGGGCTTGCCGGACACCTCCCCCCGTCGAACACGAAGTCGCAGCCGATCACGTCGACGAAGAAGTCCACGGCCAGCTGCAGGTCCGGAACGGTGATGCCGATATGCTCGCCGCCGGCAAGGCCCGGCAGGCCGCGCGATTGCGCTGTCATGGTTCAGCCTCCATTGCGCTCAGCATGCTCGCGGATCAGCCGGTTGACCTCGTTCGCGGCCTCCATCTGCGGCATATGGCCGATGCCCTCGAGCAGATGCACGGCGATCGTTGGCGGCAGACCCTTGGCCTGCTCGACCGGAATGATGTGGTCCTTGGTGCCCCAGATGATCTGCGTCGGCGGCTGCAAGGCCGGGAGGATCTCGCGCAGACCGCTGCGCTGCCTGCCCTCCTTCAGCATGGTGGCGAGCAGGGCCGTCAGCGCCGCGCTCGCGCCATCGAGCCGCTTGTACTTGAGGGCATTCTCGACCATGTCGCGCGAGACGGCGCCGGCGTCGGCAAACAGCAGGCCGAGCGCCTCCTTCATCTCCTTGCGCTTGTCGGCCTTGGCGAAGCCTTCGAGGAACGCGGTGCTGATCTCCGACCCGATCCCGCCCGGCGCGATCAGCGTGAGGGAAGCGATCCGGCCCGGCTCACTCTTGCCGAGCCAGATGGCAATCGCGCCACCGAGCGAATGCCCGACGAGATGGACCTTGGCGAGCCCGAGCGCATCGAGAGTGG
>JANNSW010000579.1:0-2220 GCA_031403055.1 Hyphomicrobiaceae bacterium
CGCGATCGTCGCCAGGATATCCGGGTTTTCGATCAGGTCTAGCTTCGGCACGGCCTTACCTGGCGTTTTCTTGAGCTTCTGGTCGGCGGCCGATGCGACCGCCCAGTCGGCGACAGCTGCCGCAAAGACTGCGAGATCGACCGGCAGCGCCGCCTTTGCGGCAGACAGCATCTCGCGCGCCGTCTCGACCCGGACCACCCGGACACCCGGCGGATCGGCGAGTGCCGTCGGGCCGGAGACGAGTGTCACGTCGGCGCCGAGCCGTGCCGCCGCCGCCGCGATCAACGACCCCTGCTTGCCCGACGAGCGATTGGAGAGGAACCGCACCGGATCGATCGGCTCGAGCGTGGGCCCGGTCGTCACCAGCACGCGCTTGCCGGCAAGCGGCCCTGCCGCCGGGCTGAGCATCGCCCCGATTGCCGCGAGGATTTCCGCGGGCTCCGCCATCCGGCCCGGACCCGCTTCCCCTTTCTCGGCCATCTCGCCGGTGTTGGGACCGACCATGCGAACACCATCGGCCAAGAGTTGCGCCGCATTGCGCCGCGTCGCCGGATGGGCCCACATGTGAGGGTTCATCGCCGGCGCGAGCAGCACGGGCTTATCGGTTGCGAGCAGCACGGCGGTCGCGAGATCGTCCGCATGGCCACCCGCCATCCTCGCGATCAGGTCCGCCGTCGCCGGCGCAACCACGATCAGGTCGGCCTCCCGCGACAGCCGGATGTGGCCGATCTCGCGCTCGTCATCGAGGCTGAACAGGTCGCTCAGCACGCGCTCACCCGTGAGCGCGCCCACCGCAAGCGGCGTCACGAATTGCTCGGCCGCCTTCGTCATCACCGCGCGCACGCGCACGCCCCGCTCGGTCAAGCGCCGAACGAGCTCGAGGCACTTGTAGGCGGCGATGCCGCCGCCGATGATGAGAACGATGCGATGTCCTTGCACGATCCTTCCCCGCGATCCGGCCAAAGTGCCAGCGGATCACCCATCATAGCGGCTCGGCGGCAAAGCGCTACCGGCCGTGGGCTTGTCCGCCGGTCAATCCTCGCCCCAGCCGCCGGGATCGTCCCGCGAGCCCTTGGGCGCGCCGCTAGGACCGACAAAAGCCGAGGCTCCCTTTACCAGCTTATCATGCACGATCCGCCCTTGCCCGATCGCGCCCTCGCTCGCCGGCGCCGTCGACCAGGCGAGCGCGCGGTAGTCGAACGCCTCCTCGATGCCGGGCTTGACGATCCGGAAATAGGGCGAGAGGTCGAAATCGCGCGGCGCATAGAGGCTGTGATGGCGGATGTGGACGATCTCGCGCCGCGTGTAGACGGTCTCGCCGCGCCGCTTGATCGCCATCCGCTCGACCTTGGGCAACACCGGATAGCGCACCGATTGGAAGGCTTGCGCGATCAGCGAGGAGCAGATCGCCCGCGTCGGCTCGCCCGAGCCCAGCGCAAGCATGCGCCGGCGCCAGCGCACAGGCACCGGCGGCGTCGGCAGCAGGTATCGCGCCAGATCCAGGATGTTACGCGTGTCGTACATATCCCCGACATGCGACCTTGCATAGGCGATGACCTTCTGCCTGTCCTCCTCGGTCAGCCCGACCGGCCGGCAGATGCGCGTATTGTAGGTCTGGTACTTGGAGAGCGGCGCGGCGATCACGCCTTGGCCGAGATTGGCCTCGATCAGCACATTGCGCTCGCCGGATTCGGCATCGGGATAGCTGAACACATCGCCGACGTAGAGCGCTGCGTGCGACCAGGTCGATTGGGTGAGGTACTTGATGACATTGGAGATATGCTGGTTGCCCTCGATCAGCAGCACATCACAGGGCTGCAACGTCCGGCGCAGCGTGTCCGGGTCGGATGGCGTGAACGGCATGTAGCCGCTAGACACCTCCTGGAGTTGCCCGGCGATGTGGCGGCCGATGCGATCGAGCACTGAATCGAAGAAGCTCATGGGCGGGGCGGGCGCTCGTTGGGCGATGACGCCAGCATCATAGCGCCATTGGCCGGCCTCCGCAGCCGGCTCACGACGAGTTCATTACCGCTTGCCGCAACCGGATTTGGAATTATTCTAACCCCGGCCGCATAGTGAAGCGAATTTGACATTTGAGTCCCGGTTGCCGCCAGGCTCGTGCTCAAATGTCAAATTCAAAAGCTCCACTAGAATCATAGAGTTGCTAGTGGTCCTCATAAATCCGACATTTGCTGAAGCGCTAGCAGCGGGGGGATGCAA
>JANNSW010000580.1:0-4254 GCA_031403055.1 Hyphomicrobiaceae bacterium
GACGGCCGAGAGCGGCGAGGTTTTCGTCAATGCCGGCACGGGTTACGCGCCATTGGCCGGGGCTGTTGACGCCAAGGCGGGGACGCAGGTTCTGCTGCGCAAGGACGCCGTTGCGCAGATCGCCTATGGCGACAGCTGCACTGTCAAGCTCGGCAGCGGCCGCGTCTGGCAGGTCGCCGCCAAGGTGCCCTGCGAGGCCGGCGTGAGCTTCATCGACCTGTCGAAGCCGATGGGCGTAGGCAGCTTGAAGGATACGACTGCGCCGACAACAAACGCCACGACGCCCCCGGTCGACGGCACGCTCGCTGGTGGCAGTGGTATTGCTGCAGCAGGCGCCACGACCACGACGTTGCTGGTCGTGGGCGGTGTCGTCGTAGTCGCTGGAGGCGTTTATGCCATCACCGAGGCAAACAAGAATGACAAGCCGCCGAGCCCGTAGGGCGAGACGACGTCATATCTATTGATTTGACGGCCGAACGGCAGGTCCTTCAAGGATCTGCCGTTGACCATTCGATCTGGTCAGCTACGACGTTCAACTCGTCCGACATCGCCGACGCATCGATGACCTGCTCGACCCCTCGAGCGGCCAGAGCAAGTGCGGCGCGAGGGGTCTTGGCTTCAAGCAGCCATCCCAGCAACAGCGCCGACATCAGATCGCCGGTTCCGTGCGGGGCCGACGGCCGCCTGGGCACCTCCTCGACCAGTGTCTCGGCCGTCGTGCGCAGCACATTGGCGAGCCGGCTGTCGCCGACCGGCACCGAGGTGACGAGCACCATGGCAACGCCGAGCCGCCCAGCCGCCGCGGCCGCGCTCTCGACACCGGTCACCGCCTGCCCGGTCAGCCATTCGAGCTCGAACCGGTTCGGCGTCGCGAGGGAGGCTCCCGGCAACAGGCGGCTCCGGATCGCCCGCGCCGCCCGCTCGTCGATATAGAGCCCCTTGGGATGGTCGCCCAGCACCGGATCGCACAGCACCAGCAGATCGGGGCGCAGGCGGCGGATCCGCTCGATCGCGCCAGCCGCCATCTCCACATGCTCCGCGCTCGGCAGATAGCCGGTCAGCACCGCGTCGATCCGGCCGAGCCAGCCATTGGCCTCGAGCGCGCCGAGCATTGCCGCGATCGTTTCGGCTGGAATCCGCAGCCCCGCCACATGGGGGTGCCCCGGATGGTTCGACAGCACCACCGTCGGCACCGCCCAGACCTCGTGGCCGAGCCGCTGCAGCGCAAAGCGGATCGCCGCGTTGCCGACATGGCCGCGCATGACGTCGGATGAGATGGACAGCACGACGGCCACGCTCGCGCTCCCCGCTCAGATGACATTGACCTCGAGCAACGGCCGGCCTGCCGCGATCCGCTCATAGCCCAGCGCCGAAACGTCGATGGTGCGTGTCTCGCCATGCACGATCAGCTCGGCAATGGCGCGGCCGACCGCCGGCGATTGCTGAACGCCATGCCCCGAGAAGCCATTGGCGAGATAGAGATTGGAGACGCCGGGATGCCGCCCGATGATACCGTTCTGGTCGAGCGTATTGTACTCGTACTGGCCGGCCCAGGCCCGCACCACCTTGGCGGCCTCGAAGGCCGGGATGCGATGGGCGAGCGCTGGCCAGATGATCTCCTCGAAGATGTGGTGATCGGGCTCGAAATCGTCGATGTCATAGGGACCGTCCGCGGCCTCCTCCGGCGACCAGCCGCAGAGGTGGTGGGTGCCTTCGGGCCTGACCCAGACACCCGAGGGGTCGGCCGTCAGCGGCATGCCCGCGGGCGCCTCCCGGCAATGGATGACGAACACGGTCCGCTTGCGCGGCTCGACCGGCAGCTCGATCCCCATCAGCATGCCGAGCCGGCCGGCGCGCGGCCCCGCTGCATTGACGACCGCGCCGCACGCGATGCGCTCGCCGCTCGACAGGCGAACCGCCTCGATCCGGCCGCCCGTGCGCTCGATCCCCCTCGCCTCGGCGTGGATGTATTCGGCGCCAGCCGACCGCGCCATCCGCTTCAGCGTCTGCAACAGCGTCACCGCATCGAACCAGCCTTCGCGCTCGGTGCCATGCGAGCCGCCGTGGATCCCCTCCGTATTGAGCCAGGGAAAGCGCTGCTTCAGCGCCCCACCTTCATAGACGATGGGCTTGGCCCCTTCGGCGCGCTGGATCGCGAGATTGGAGGCCAGCGTCTCCCGGCCCTCGGGGCTCGCCAGGATCAGGTAGCCGTGCTCCTTCAGCTGCGGGTCGGCTTCGGGTCCGAAGCGCTCGGGCATCGCCTTCAGGAACGCGACGCCGAACGCCGAGAGGCGAATGTTGAGCGGGGTCGAGAACTGCAGACGGATCGAGGCCGCCGACAGCGAGGTGGACGCCCGCGCATAGGCCGGATCGCGCTCGACCACGACCACGCGGCCGGGAAAACCCAGCTCATGCTTCAAATGAAAGGCGGTCGAGGACCCCATCGCCGCCCCACCGATGATCACGACGTCGGCCGACTGCTCGCGCACGCTCGCCTGCTCCCCAGTTGCTTTGCCCGCCGATATTGGCATGACTGCCCGGCAGCGACTAGTCTGCTGGCCAGACGCCGACCAGCGGAGAACGCACAACCATGACCGACAGGATCCGCCCCCGCCGCAGCGTGCTCTATGTGCCGGGCTCCAACGAGCGGGCGCTCGAGAAGGCGAAGGCGCTGCCGACGGACTGCCTGATTCTCGACCTGGAGGACCCGGTCGCGAGCGAGGTCAAGGCCGAGGCGCGCGCCAATGTGGCCAAGGTCGTCGGCAGCGGCGGTTTCGGGTATCGCGAGACCGTCATCCGCATCAATGCGCTCTCGACCGAATGGGGGCACCGGGACCTCAGGATGGCGACAGCAGCCGGCGCCGACTCGATCCTGGTGCCGAAGGTTTCGTCGGCGTCCGATATCGTGGCGGTGCGCTCGGCACTGGCGGCGGCGGAGGCCCGCTCCGGCACTATGATCTGGATCATGATGGAGACCCCGCTCGCGGTGCTCAGGGCCGAGGCGATCGCAGCGGCGGCCGGCGACCCCGACTATCCCCTCGAGGTGTTCGTGATGGGCACCAACGACCTCGCCAAGGAGAGCCGCGCGGCGATGACGGCGGGTCGCGCGCCGATGCTCGCCTGGCTCTCGACCTCGGTGCTGGCCGCCCGCGCCTACGGCCTCGACATCGTCGATGGCGTCTACAACAATTTCAAGGACGCCGAGGGCTTCCGCGCCGAATGCGAGCACGGCCGCTCGCTCGGCATGGACGGCAAGACCCTCATCCATCCCGGCCAGATCGAGGCCTGCAACGAGGTGTTCAGCCCGAACCAGGAGGATGTCGCCTGGTCGCGCCGCATCATCGCCGCCTTCGAGGAGCCCCAGCACGCCCGGAAAGGCGCGATCTCGCTCGACGGCCGCATGGTCGAGCGGCTGCACCGCGACGTGGCGCGGCGAACGGTTGCGATTGCGGAGGCAATTCTGGCGAGGCCTGCCTGAGGGCGCCGGCACGGGCGCAACATGAGAGATTGGCCTGGCCTGCTGGCGATGCTATTGCCTTGCGTGTGCATGACAAGCGCGCCGTCCAGGAGGCACGAATTGACCATTCACCTGAAGCCCGATCTGCAAGTCATGCTCGAGGCGGAAGTGGCGTCGGGTCGATTCCTCTCTGTCGAGGATGCACTGGAGGCGGCCGTTCGCGGCCTCGCCGGCAAGGCCCGGGACGATCTTACCTGGGCGGGCCCCTATCTCGCCGTGGCCGATGCCGATGTCGCCGCCGGCCGGACGCGGACCCATGAGGAGGTCTGGGCGCGAATCGAGGAGCGAATCGGCAGGTCGTGAGCGGGGTTCATCCCTATCCGATACACAGCACGGGCCGAAGGCGATCTCCTCGCTATCGCGAGCTTGGCGAGGGCCGGCGTGTGATCAGCTCCGGACCATATCTGATATTCTATCGGGTGATCGAGACAATTGTGATGGTCGACCGTGTACTACACGGCGGGCGCGAGATGAACGCCGAAGTATTGGATGAGAAATAGCCTCGCCGATGGTCACTCCAATTCGATTGCCCGAGACCGGCTGAGCTTGGCAGGAGCCGCCGTCCCATGCTGACCGGTCTCTTCGACTTCGCGCTCCCCGAGGAGCTGATCGCGCTCCATCCGGCGAGCCCGCGCGATGCGGCGCGATTGCTGGTGGTGCGGCCGGGCATGGCGCTCGCCGATGCCCATGTCCGCGATCTGCCGGACCTGCTGCAGCCCGGCGACTGCCTCGTCATC
>JANNSW010000581.1:0-15339 GCA_031403055.1 Hyphomicrobiaceae bacterium
CGCATGAAAAGTGCCGTAGGCCCAATATGTTGCGGCTTCGCCGCTTCTTGCGCTGGATCCCGGATCAATCTCCGCCCCGGCGATAGGCCAGGGCTCCGATCGTCCGGGAAGACGGAGCAGTTGTTGTTCGGATTGTCCTTACTGGTCGACTCGCACGACGGCGAGCAATCCCTTCTCCGCGAAATAGCGCCGCGCGCCGGGGTGAAGCTGCGCGGAGAGACCGGCCGTTGCCATCTGCCGCGGATCGAGCAGGGCGAAGGCGGGGTGGAGCTTTCTCAGCACATCCACCCGATCGAACACCGCCCGAACCAGCTGATAGGCCGCCTCCTCGGAGAGCTGGCTGGTGGCGACGACCGTTGCCACCACGCCGAACGTCTGGACGCTGCCCGCCATGCTGGCGTAGGCCTGCTTGGGGACAGTCACGGCAGCATAGTAGGGGCTCTGCTCGATCAGCTTTCTGGTGCCATCCGTCATCAGCGGCAGCATGCGGCCACCGCAGTTGGTCATCACCTCTTTCACCGCGGCGTTGGGGACACCCACCGCATAGAGAATGGCGTCCACCCGCCCGGCGCAAAAGGCTTTCGACTGCTCGGTCTGGCTGAGCTCCAGCGTCTGGCCGAAATAGCTCCGGTCGACGCCGTTGGCCGCAAGCCACTGCTCGAAGGTCGCGCGCTGCCCGGAGCCGGCATTGCCGATGTTGAGGGAGCGTCCTTTCAAGTCGGCGAAGCTCCAGATGCTGGACGTCCTCGCGACGATCAGCTGGATCGGCTCGGCGTGCATGGAGAACAGCGCCCGCAGATTGTCGATTCTGCGATCCTTGAAGCTGGCGCTGCCGTTGGCGGCGTGAAACTGCCAGTCTGACTGGACCAGGGCAAGGTTGATTTCCTCATCGCGCAGGAGTGCGAGGTTCTGCAGCGATCCGGCGCTGGTGATGACCGAGCATCCCATCCCTGGCGGCTTCTGGTCTTGACCCGAGGCAGCGCGCTTGCCGGCGACGGAGGTCTCCTCGGTTGCAATCGCCAGCAGCCGGCAGATCGCATGGCCGGCGATGAAATAGACGCCGGTCGGGCCGCCGGTGCTGATAACGATATCGGTGCGGCCGGGTGCTGGTTGTTGGGCAGCGGCGTCTTCCGGCACGGCCAGCAGGCAGGCGGCGAGCATGAGCCAGGTGGCGACCGATCTGGCCATGGCGCGATCACTCCCAATGGGTCTTGGCCGCGGCGTTCCGATTTCCGCATGCGGAGCACAAGCTATGCCAGTGGGAAGCAGTGGGAAAGTGGATTCCGCAACTATCCCTGACGGCAGGGCCGGGCAACTCGATTGGATTGCTGAGCTGAGTTGCCCAGGCGCCGTCCCAGGTGGACGAGCCGGCGATCAGGCCGCTGCCTTGATGAGTGCGGGCTCGATGAGGGCGGTGATTGCTATGGCGGTGGCTTCCAGGCCCGGAGCCGGCTGCGAGCGAGCCACATTGGTGGCGATCAGGCGCTGGGGATGTGCCAGCTTGGCGGAGGCAGGCTTGGGACGGGCGAGCGAATGCACCGGACGTGCCCGCTGGGGCGAAGCCTCGCCTTCGCCGATGCGTGCGATCGACTTTGCCGGCGGACGCTGTGCCTTGGCACGGTTGACCTTCTGGACCTGGTAGAGGCGGCTCGAGAGCGGCAGCTGCGGGCGGCCGCGCTTGGCCGAGACGGAACGGGTCGGCACCGCTACCGGCATCTCGGCGAGCAGGCGCGCCGCCTCGTCGAGCAGCGCGCCGACGGCCGTTGCTTCGGTTTCGGGCAAGGACGGCGTCACCAGCGAGCGGAGCAGCTCGGCTGCGCCGGTGATCTCGGCGGCGATTGCGGTTGGAGTTTCGAGGTCGGTGGTTTGACCAGCCGGGGCTAGAGCGGCGCTGGCCTGGCGATCGTTTGCGTTGCTCGTCTGCGTGGCGGATTGAGGCTCGATCTGGATCGAGCTCGCGAGCAGGTCGGCATTGCTGTGACCGGGGCTGTCATCGGGCTCGGTTTCGCCCGTGCCCGCAACCAGGGCGTTGCCGGGATCAGTGGTGACCGGCAGCAGGGTGCGCTGGAGCGCGTCGATCCGCTCGCCCAGCGAGGCGGGCTGGGCCCGGGCGGGTGTAGCGGCGACTGTCAGGGCCGACGTGATCAGTGTCAGGGCCGGGTCGTGCCGGGTACTGCCAGTGCTGGCCGTTGCCAGTGCGTCGGCGGATTGTGCTTTGGCCGGTTGTGAAAGCCTGGCCGTTTCCGATCCGCGCGACGGACGTCTGGCCTGCGGGGCGAGCTGTCCCGGGTGGGAGAAGAGGCCGAACATCCAGAAGACGGGGTTGAGCGACATGGTACCGGCTCGTTTCCTTGCGGGAGTTACTCGTTTGGTGCCAACAGCTTGCACTCAGGCTCTTAAGGTAAGGTTGCCAGATGTGCCAAAAAGCGACTGATTTCGCTTGTTTTCAGCGAATTCCTTGTGCTCGGACCGGCGCCAATGTGATCCACTTACCCGGAGCTGGCGGCGAGCAAGCGGTCGCGATGGTCGCGAGGCCACCGCGCTGGGGTCCACGGTCAGGCTTCGACCAATGCCGCCATCTGCATGGCGATCATGCGGGCGAGCGAGCCTTCAAAGGGCACGGTGAAGTAGCTGAGCCCGCGGGCGTCGGCTTTCCAGTGCTCGTAGCTGGTCCGAAAGGCTTCGCTGACAGACTGGGTGCCATCCTCCCCGGCGATGGTCGCCTCGAACGCCGCGCGGGCCATCGGAATGAACGGGATCGCCACCCGACAGGGCTCGCCGTCGGGCCCGCGCTGGGGCGCTTCGGTGACCATGCAGCAGATGACCGGGTCGTGACCCTCGAACGAGATGATGGCTCCGATCACGATCCGCGAGGTCTCAAAGCCCGCAGGCGCGCGGTAGCGCCAGCGCTGTCCTGCCGCAAAGGTGCTGTCCATCGCCGGTTCCCCATCTGGCGCGCCCGAGCGTCCGTCTGCCTCGGTCACGAGCGAAATAGGGCCACCGGCAGGCCAATTTGTGACGGCTCCGATCGGGCGCGCAGGCCGGCCCGGCTTCAGATGTTGGACGAGCCGTCGCTATTTTCGCGCACTGGCGGCAGCGTCACCTTGCGCGAGCGGCAGAGCTTGGCCTGATCCTCGTTGCTGCCGCATGACCGAAACTCGCCCTCGCGCGAAAAGCAGATGCGGATCTCGCGCAGCCGGTCGCGCCGCCCGCAGCCGACCGCGATCATGTCCGGGTTGAGCTTGGGATTGACGCGCAGGAACGCGCTTTCGATCGCCTCGGGTGTGGTCGCGATCGGGCTGCGCGGCTCCTTGTAGGCGCCTGGCACCACGATCTTGGCGTAGAGGCTCCGGGCGGTGTCGAAATAGGCATCCGGCGAAAGCCCCGAGCAGACACCGTGCTTCTTGAACTCGTGGATCACCAGGCGCTTGCTCGGCATGATGTCGAGCATCCGCGCGATGGTCTCGTTGGAGACCCAGGGCCGGCTCTGGGTGCGGCAGAACTCGGGCCAGCCGCGCTCGTACTGCGGCCACAGGCCATGCAGCACGAACGCGTAGGGGCGTTTGCTCGAGCATTGCGGGTCACGATCGGCTTGCCCCCCGCCCGCGCAGAATGTGGGCGACCAGCTCAGCGTCAACACGTAGTAGTCGAAGTCGCCTGGCTTGCCGCTCTTTTGCGCCGCGGCCGGTCCCCCGAGCAACGGCAGCAGCAGGATTGCGATCAGCAGGGCACGCAGCGGGTTTGGCGTGGGCACTTTCAGTCTCCTTTCGCGTCTGGGCGATCGAGCTTGCATGGTGAACGTCCTCAGGCAGCGAGCTCCAACAAGATCCGCACCCAGGTGCGGGCGCCCTTCTCGAAGCTCTCGAGGTTGTACTTCTCGTTGGGTGAATGAATGCGGTCGTCATCGAGGGCAAACCCCGTCAGCAGTGTGTCCATGCCGAGCCGCTGCTTGAACGAGCGCACGATCGGGATCGATCCGCCCGAGCCGATCAGCGCAGCGGGACGACCCCATTCCTCGGCGAGCGCCTTGGCGGCAGCCCGAATGAAGGGAAGCTCGGGATTGAAGCCGACAGCGGGCGAGCCGTGCGGCTGCAACAGCTCGAATGTGCAATCAGCATGCAGGTTGGTGCGCACAAACGCCGCGAAGCACTCGAGCACCCGGTCGGGGTCCATGCCCGGAACCAGGCGGAACGACAGCTTGGCGGCGGCTTCCGACGGGATGACCGTTTTCGAGCCGGGCCCGGTGTAGCCGCCATGGATGCCGTTCACTTCCGCGGTCGGGCGCGACCAGACCTGCTCGAGCACCGAGCGGTCGTGCTCGCCTGCGGGCGTCCTCAGGCCGACCGCTCCCAGGAACGCGGCCTCCTCGAAGCCGAGCCCTTTCCAGGCGGCGAGCTGAGCGGGTGTGGGATCGATGATGCCATCGTGGAAGCCCGGAATCTGGATTCTGCCATTGCCGTCGTGCATGGCGGCCAGCACGCGATTGAGCGCGCGGATCGGGTTGATGGCGGCACTGCCGTACATGCCCGAATGCAGATCCCGGCTGGGGCCACGCACCACCAGCTCGCAATGGGCAATGCCGCGCAGCATCGTGGTGATGGCGGGCGTCCTGAGATCCCACTGCCCGGTGTCACAGACGAGCGCGAGGTCGGCGGTCAACTCCTCGGCATGCGTCTCCAAGAACGGGGCCAGACTGGGGCTTCCCGATTCCTCCTCGCCCTCCAACAGCACCGTCACTGGCACCGGCAGCGTGCCGTCGACTGCCACCAGCGCCCGGCACGCTTCGATGAAGGTCATGAGCTGGCCCTTGTCGTCGCTGGTGCCGCGACCCCGGATCACGGTGCCGTTCACCTTGTCCTCGCTGAGGCTCGGCTCGAACGGGGGCGTCGACCACAAGGCGAGCGGGTCGACCGGCTGCACGTCGTAGTGGCCATAGAACAGAACATGCGGCTTGGCCGCGCGCGCTTTGCGCCAATGGCCGACCACCATCGGCCGACCGGTGGTCGGGCGAACCGATGCCTCGAACCCGATCGAGGTGAGGTCGTCGGCGAGCCATTTGGCGGCCCGTGCGCAATCGTCATTGTGTCTGGGGTCGGTCGAGATGCTGGCGATCCCCACCAGCTCGAACAGCCGGTCGAGTGCCTGCCTGCGGCCGGCCTCGAGCCTGGCGAGTGCTTGATCGGGTCCCTGAGCCATCACTGCCTCCCATCGTTCCTATTTTGTTCCAAGTCAGGTGCCGATGCAAGCGAAATCGTCCGCGCGCTGTGAAAGGTGGTGATTTCAGCGTCGGGCAACAGGTCCGCGCGGCCCGGCAACTCTCAGGTCTTCACCCGGGTTGCCTCGAAGGCCGGGACCTCGGCGGCGAACCGGTCGAGCCAGGCGACGAGCCGGGGATGGCCCTTGCGCCAGCGTCCTTCGTGGCGCAGGTCGAGATAGCCGAGCGCGCAGGCAACCCCGATCTGGCCAAGGCACGGCAGCCCCGACACCTCCGGCGGATCGGCTTCCAAATGGGCGACCGAGCGGTCGATCTTGCTCTGCTGGGAGGTCATCCAGACCGCGTTCCACTGGTCCTGGCTTCTGATGCGCTTCTCGTAGACGAGCAGGAGTGCGGCCTCCATGATGCCATCGGCGAGCGCGGCAAGGCGCAGCGTGTGCCAGCGTTCCGGACCCGCCGGGATCACCTTGGCATCGGCCGAGAGGTGGTCCAGATACTCGCAGATCACCCGGCTGTCGTAGAGACAAGTGCCGTCTTCCAGCACCAGGGTCGGGATCTTACCGAGCGGGTTCTGCTGGAGCAGCGAATCCCTCGGGTCGCTCGGATCAGCCGCGACCACCTCGATGCGATCGAGGAGGCCGAGCAGCTTAGCCGTGATCTTCACCTTACGCCCGAACGGGGAAGGCGGGGACGAGCGCAGGATCATCATGATTGGTGCTCTACTCGCAGGCGCCGCCATCGGGGCACTTGGTTTCCTCGGGCTTGGGTCCGCCGTTCCAGCACACGTCGGCTTCCGCGCGGCAGGTATGCTCGTCGAACACGACGAAGTCGAGGAACAGTTTGCAGCTCACATTCTGCGGCCCGACCTTGTAGGTCTTGATGTTGTTGAAGGCAGCCCATTTCGGCACGAATTTCTCGAACAGGCGGATCGCGTCCTTGGTCGGGCCCACCTTGCCGTAGTCGTTGACGCTGAAGCCGAGCCGGGCGCAGTTCTTGAGCTTGCCGCCGGGCAGAGCAACGGCAGGCTTGGCCGGAGTGCCGGCAGCTGGCTTTGCCGCCGCGGCGGGTGCGGCCGGCTTGGTGATGGAAGCCGTTTCATCGCTCGCGGCGGGCGCTGCGCCTGGCGCGGGATCTGCCGGAGCTGGCAGCGCCGGTGTCGAGCCGACGGCCGCCGAAGGGGTGGCCGAGGCTGTGGCGGAGGCAGGCGCAGTCGGCGGCTCGGCGACAGCGCCGGACGGCGCTGCTGACGTTGCCGCACCGGTGGGAGCCGCGATCGTCGCGGCGGGAGCCGGTGCCGTCTCGACAGCGGCCGGAGCCGCCTCGGCAGGGGTTGGAGTCACAGGCTCGACTGAGGCAGTCGTCGGCGCCGCTACCGCAACGGTCGCTGCCGCCGTGGGCACCGGCGGCTCGCCAGGAGCCGCGGCAGTCGTCTCCGGCGCGGCTGGAGCGGAAGGTGCCGGTGCCGCGGGAGCAGGCTCGACAGCGCCTGGCGGCACCACGATCTTGGTCTTGACCGTGACCGTCTGGCCTGATGACGACCCGGGGATCGTACTGCCGAGCGTGGTCGAGGTGGCCGGGGCCGGGGCGGTCTGGGCCAAGGCCGTCGTGGACAGGGGTGTTGCCGCAATTGTCATAGCCAGAACGGCTGCGGCCACGGCGACGCCGGACGCGGCAAGGCGGCATCTGATCGATCGGCCGGTCTCAGTCATGGCAAGTCAACTCCGTGCATGCAGCTCCCCTCGGTCGCCCGAACCCGGGTCATGCGATGGCTAGCCGGCACCTGGGGCAGCAAAATGGCCGCGCTTCTCGCCAGCGCCTATATCCGAGTGCGGCGACAATTGCCACCGCGCTTCGGACCTTACCGACAGGCAATCAGAAGCGGCACCAGGGTCTGCTCGATCAATTCATGTAGGGGGCGTCGCTGCCGAAGCTCGTCACGTTCGAATCAAAGAACGTGTCGCGATCGAGCGGCCCGGTCGGCTCATAGGTGTTGGGCCCCTCCAGGATCGTCTCGTCGCGATAGTCGATGATCGCGTCGTTGTAGTCGTAGGAGTAGCCGCCGACCCGACGGTTGAACTCGGCGACCTGCGGCGTGCGCTTCAGGCCCTTGTGCTTCTTGTTGCCGGCGTCGGCCACGTCGGCAACCGCGAACGTCGCCACTATTGCTGCGACGCAGCAGAGCATGATCCTCGTACGCATCCTCGCCTCCGATGGTGTTTGCGCTTCTATCCGGCAGCAATCTAGCGCAAGCGCCGGCCCCCGGGCTCAACTTCGCACTGCAAGGTGAACCCGAGGGGTACGGTTCTGACCGAGCTGTGGCGGCACGGCCTCAGTCTGGGGCTGCAAGCTCACGCCTTGGACGCATTCGCAGCCTCGTCCAGATGCGCGACGAATTTGGCGTCGAGCGAGAGCCTGCTTGCGAGCTGGCGCAACCAGTCGCGCTCCGCGGGCGTATCCGGATCGATCGCGAGCCGGGCGGCCGCATAGGTCTGGGCGCGCATTTCCGCGGTTCGCGCTGCGCCGGCGAGGGCCTCGATCGAGGCGGGAGCGGCGAACTCGCCCGCCAGGAATTGCGAAGCCTCATGCTCGATCCCCAGCTCCGCCAGACCGCCCAGAATGCGGCTGCGCTCGGCAGCGTCGACGATGCCATCGGCTGCGGCCGCGGCGATCATGGCGCGGATGTAGAGTGTCGCCGCCTCGCTCGACTGGGCAGACGCTTCGAAACCCGAGCCGGCGGGCGCGGCCGTCGCCAGGTCGGATGTCGCTGCCAGCACGGGCTTGCCAGCCTGGCTGTTCTGGTAGGCCTTGTAGGCGAGACCGCCGATCAGCACGAGGCCGCCAAGCTTGGCGGCGCCTGCCGTCAAGCCGCGGCCGCCACTGGTGCCGAGCAGCAAACCGCCGAGCACGCCAGCGAACGCGCCTGCCGCGCCGGGGTTGTTGGCGATCATGTCCTTGGCCTTGGCGATCAGGTCGGCCGACGACCTGCCGCCGCTGACCTGGCGAACGATATCCTCGATCGCCTTGCCAGCCCCGGTCGATTGATCGACGCGCCCGGCGGCATCGCGCACGCCTTCGCCGGCCCGTCCGAGCACCTGCTTGGCCATCTCGCCAGGGCCGCCCTTCAGGCCGGCACCTTCGGCGCCCTTTTGCAGCTGCTCGAAGAGTTGACCGAGCACTCCCGCGCCGCCAGCCGTGCCGGCGCCACTGGGATTGTCGGTGGTGGCGGCACGCTGGGTCGAGCCGGCAACCAGGGCATCCAAAAGCTTCTTTGCGTCGAACATTTCCTTGTTCCTTTCAGGTGCTTGCATGCTGGCTCGGCCGATGATGTCGAAGGCGAGCGCCGTCACTGACCCGAGCAGCACGATGGCGGCCGGATCGCTCCATCGGGGATCTATACCCCATACTGACGTTCGAGCCACCAGGAACATGCCGGCCACGCGCACTTCCGGCTCCCCGGCACTCGACACTTTCGCCGGGCGGTCCTCCTCCCAACCCGATCGCAAGCAAGCCCGAGGCCCCGATGCCGAGCTCGTCCTACCTGACCCCGATCCTGCTGCTCGTGTGCTCGAACGTCTTCATGACGCTCGCCTGGTATGGTCATCTTCGTTTCAAGTCGGCGCCCCTCGTCGTCGTCATCCTGGTGTCCTGGGGTATCGCGCTGATCGAGTACTGCCTGGCAGTGCCGGCCAATCGGTACGGGCACGCGGTCTATTCGGCTGCCGAGTTGAAAACCATTCAGGAGGTGATTTCGCTTGCGGTGTTCGCGGGGTTCTCGGTCGTCTATCTGCAGGAGCCGCTCGGATGGAACCATCTGGCGGGGTTCGGCCTGATCGTGGCGGGCGCATTTCTCGTGTTCCAGGGGCGCGCTTGAGCGTTGCCCCACGATCGATACAATCATACTCCAAACTGGCATCCCGCAAGCTGGGGCATCGGCCGGGTGCTTGCGGACGCCGTGGCGGCTCGCCACATGACTTGGGCCAGTTGCATCAAGAGGAAATCATCATGTCGCGAACATTCGCAGCCACCTTGCTCGTGCTCAGCCTGCTCGCCGGACCAGCATTTGCCGCGGGCGGCACCTCGAGCACCACCGCCACCGAAGCCGCGCCCGCCACCGTGTCCGACCTCTGGGCCGCCAAATGGGGCGATCTGGGTGCCGGCTACACCGCGACCGTCGCGCTGATCGAAGCCGGCAAGTACGACGCGGCCCTGCAGGGGCTCGACGCGCTCGGCAAGCCCGACGATCCGCGCGTCCTCAACTGGACCGGATTCATCACCCGCAAGATGGGCAAGCCCGCCGAAGCGCTCGCCTTCTATGACAAGGCGATCGGCCTCGCGCCCGACTTCACGCCGGCCTATGAATATCGTGGCGAAGCCCATCTGATGCTGAAGGACTTGGCGAAAGCCAAAGCCGATCTCGCGATGATCGAGCAATTGTGCGGCAACACGACGTGCGAGGAGCACACGGACCTCGCTGCCGATATCAAGACCGTCGAGGGCGGCGGCACGCTCTAAGCAGAGTTCGCCAAAGTGGTCTTCCCGGTTTGGCGATGAAACTCTGCGAAAACAAAAGAATCCAAGCAGGCATTCGTTGGTCTTCCAACGAAAGTCTGCTTAGAGCGCCTCAGCCAACATTGTCGCCGATCCAGCGCGCAAAGCCTGCTTCGTCCACCTCGCTGGCGGCGAGGCTCTGCATCATGACGACAACCTCGGCCTCATCGGCCGCCAACCCGATCCCGTTGAGACCGAGGAACGTCACGGCCGCAAGGAATGCCGTGCGCTTGTTGCCGTCGACGAAGGGATGGTTCTTCGCCAGGCCGAAGGCGTAGGCGGTCGCGAGCATGACGGGGTCCAGTTGGCTCTCATAGGCCCACTTGTTCCGCGGCCGGCCGAGCGCTGACTCGAGCCCACCCTGGTCGCGCAAACCAGGAGCGCCGCCGAAGATCAGCAGTTGCTCGTCGTGAATGGCCACGACCAGCTCGACCGGCAGCCAGACGGGCTCGGTCATTTGGCTAGCTCGCGCAGCGCATTGGCGTAGGTTTTCATGGCCTTGCGCGCGATCTCGATGCCCTGCTCGAAGGTCTCGGCGTTGCGGGCGACGCGGAAGCCGTCGGGTGTCTGGGTCACGACCACTTCATCCCCCTGCTCCAGTCCGAGCCGCGCCAGCAGCTCCTTGGGCAGGATCAGGCCGGTCGAATTGCCGATGCGCTTCAGTTGGAGCTTCATGGCGGTCCTCGCGAGCGTGTTATACAGTACGTATAACACGCTTACCGCGCGCTGCCCAGCTGGCCTGATGTGATCCGGCGCCCATCGGTGTCGGAGCGCGAGAACGGCCGCCGATGGCGGGTTGCGGCGCGGACAAGGCTGCCGGCATCTCCCGAGCCCGCCCTGGCGACAGGTCGTTTCACAGACCTCGCACCAGATTGCCCAGCATCAGGATCAGATAGCCGAACACGGCGAGCCAGAATTCCTGATGTGGCATGTACTCGGGGATCACCACGGCGCCGAGCCGCGATACGATCGCCAGCGCGATCAGCACCAGCGAGATGAGGAAAATGAATACAGTCGGTGGGTTGAGACGCATCGGGGCCTCCCGTCTGGTGCTGTCCGCCCGGCCATCCGGAGCGCACGCCTGTTTAGGGCCCCCCGCCCGGTGCTGGCAACCGGGCTTTGCCAGCTGGCTGTGCCCGCCGGGCAACAGCGGGGCGTTGCTGCTTGCCGGGATGCTCTCGCCCGGTCCCTCGGCATTCCCGTGGCCGGGCGCGAGGGCATGGCGGGAGCAACGACGCAAGGCCCTCTCATTCCAACGTGATCGCGCGACTGGTCGTGCCCGTGCAAAGATAGCAGCACTCCGAGCAGCTCGATCTGAAATTGACCCCGACCCCCCAATACAGATCGTTCCTTCCGCGTGCCCCGGCTCCATAGCAGATGTTTTCGCCCCGCTTGCAGTTCAGCACGTATACGTTCCAATTGTTGTTCTTCAATACATAAACCTCATTCGCTCCGGGCCACGCGACATTTCTGCGCGTATCCGAATAAAATTCGAGGTCCACGATGTATGGATATAAACTCCTGACGATAAACATAACCTGATTTTGATTGAGGGAGATCGAATCTTTATATTGCTCGACTTCCTCTAGAGATGCAAACGCTTGCCCGAACGCGCCAGTGTTGCCCAATGTCAGGGCGGAGCTCAGAGCAAACAACAACAGCAATCGACGCATCGTCGCTTCCCCCCAAGGCCGATGTGCTTTGGACGTGAGACGATCTTATCCAAATTGGCCGGGAACGACAATGGCGCGGAATCGATTCCCGGACTGGTCGGCGCAACATCCCCTGCATCGGCTGGCGCAAGGCGCTGTGTCCTTTTGCGGTCTTGCACGGAAAGGACCGGATGGGGAAACGAGGCAGCAGTGAGCGATTCCCCGCCCAAAGCCGAGCGAGACCTTCGCCTTGATCCTCAACCCCCACGACAACGCCACGATCGGCGATTTCTTCGTCTGCGTCGGGGCGCAGAAGGCAGGCACGACCTGGCTCGCCAAGGTGTTGGCCGGCCATCCCGACCTGTTTCTCACCCCCGTCAAGGAGATCCACTATTTCGATCACCTGCGTGGGCTGAGCCAGCATCTGTCGGGCCGCAAGCGCCGCTCGCGCTACCGCAAGCATTTCCAGCGGCTGCTGACGCAATGGGGCCGCTTCGCCGAGTTGCGCGCGCAAGTGTCCTGGTACCGTCGCTACATGCAGAGCCCGATCGATGACCGCTGGTATCGCTCGCTGTTCGAGAGCCGGCTGGGCCGGCGCTTCGCCGGCGAGGCGACGCCCGAGTATGCGATCATCGGCGAGGAGGGGTTTCGCCAGCTTCGGCGGCTGGCACCATCCGTGCGGATCATCTACATCATGCGCAATCCGGTCGCGCGTGCCTGGTCGCAGGCCCTCCACCATTGCCGGGCCGAGCGGATCGATGCAGTGCGATTGCGCGAGCCCGAGTTGCTCGCCCTTATGGACGAGCCGCGGTTCCAGGCGCTCGGCGATTATGGCAGGACCATCGCCGATCTCGACGCCTGCTTTGCCCCCGAGCAGGTGAAGCTGCTCTTCTACGAGGACATCCACGCCGACCGGCTGGCGGCCCTGGAGGAGGTGACGGGCTTCATCGGCGCCCGCTTCGAGGCGCGCTACTTTCCCGGGCACGGCAGGCTGTTCAATCGCTCGCAGGACGTGCCGGCGCCGGAGGCGGTTTTGGCGGGATTGCGGGAGCGGTTCAGGCCGTTGCTGTTGTCGGTCGGCGACCGGGTCGGGCGAGTGCCGGAGGTCTGGGAGCGGGAGTTGGCGGGGTGAGGGGGGGCATCGCAGTCTTCCTGAAGCACGAAAGTTGCGCAACAAGCTCGGGGCAGCGGGCCCCCGCGGCCGGCTGCCTTGGCGAGGACGGAGCGGCCGGCCCTACATTTTTCATTCGGATGCGGCCGATGCCGCTCCGTCGCGCTCGAAGGGTTCGTCGCCGCCATGATGGCCCCGCAAGGGGGGCACCGCACGAAATCGGGGGAACTTCAGTCGGAACAGTAGCGGGCCAAGGGCGGCCTTCACTGCGATCGAACGCGGAGTGCACTGGTTGCCGAGGCGGTTCGAATGTTCGGTCGAGGGCAGCGGGGCGGAAAGCCAGCGGGACGCCACATAATCAGCCTTCCGCCGGCCCAGATTGTGCACTATCGTCATTGTTCGCTTAACCACTTGTGAAACACAATGACAATCATGAACGGTTACGAGTACAAGTTCTTAATCGACGTGTTCAAGCCGGACACGATCCCCATGGTTCGCCTCGCCGAGTACATGGCCGATCTCGCACGTCTGCTCGGCTCCGAGGCGCAGGTTCACTTCGACCGCCTCGAAGAAAGCAGCCTCGTGCTTGTGCAGAGCATCGAACCCGCGGCCTATCCTGCAGTGCAGGGACGCATCCGCGCCCTTGAGGCGGGCACGCCGGACGAAGACCTGCGCAAGGCCTACGAGGCCATAGATCTCAAGCTTCAGCAGGACAAGGCACGGGCCAAACTGCTGTCCCCGAAGTCCGCGCAGATCATTGAGTTCCCCGGACGCGATCGGCCGCAGCCGATGACCTATGGCCCGTTCTCCGAAGAAGGCACGTTGCAAGGCCAGCTCGTCAGCATAGGTGGGAAAGACGCCTCGAAGCATCTCATCATTCAGGATGGCTCCGTCAGCTACTCTGGTCTCACAGCCACTGAAAATATGGCTCGCGAGCTGCGCCACCACGTGTTCGACCACGTTCGAGTCAACGGCACGGGACGCTGGCTGCGGTTGGAGGACGGCACATGGAAGCTGCAAGGTTTCATTGTCCGCAGCTTTGAAATCCTCAGCGACGAACCGCTTGCCGACGTTGTAGCCAAGCTGCGAAAGGTGCCCGGCAACCGCTGGGCTGATAGCGCCGATCCCATAGGCGAAGTGCTCGACCTGCGCAACGATGACGATCAGGTGCACTGATGATCGTATTCGATGCGTCCGTGCTCCTGCTTCTACTCAATCCTGAGACGCCGCCTCCGAAAGATGCGGCGACAGGTGAACCCGTTACCCGCTGCAAAGACCGGATCGAATACTTCATCGCGCAGCTCACCAAGCAACGCGAAAAAATCATCATCCCCACGCCCGCCCTCTCGGAATCACTCATCAAAGCGGGCGAAGCGGCACCACAATACCTCGACATCATGCGCAATAGCCGCTTTTTTCAAGTAACTCCGTTCGGCACCACTGCCGCCGTTGAGGCGGCCGAACTCATGCGCCAACGTATCGCAAAGCTCGGCACGCTCAAGGGCGATGCACTCGATCGCCGCGCCAAAGTAAAATTCGATCATCAAATTGTTGCTATTGCCCGCTTCACGCGCGCGACGACCATCTACACCGATGATGACGGACTCCAGAAGCTCGCCACCTCCCTCGGCATCACGGCCCAAGGCGTCGCATCCCTTCCGCTTCCGCCAGACGATCCCCAAACAGCGCTGGATTTCACCCCGCCGCCAGAGCCGTCGATTGAGATGCCGCCAGACGAAGCGTCTTGAGCGTCCCATTCGCAAAATGCGGCGTAGGGAAAGCGAGATGTGGCTTCGAGGTCGCAGCGCATGCGAAGCGGCAACTCCGACCGCACCGGGTCAAGCACGACGGTTCTCCAGCGAAGCCTGACTTTGCGCGCGGCGAAACCCGAAAGCAGATAGCTGCGCGAAGCGCGCCCGATGACTTTGCCGCGCGGTTGCAAAAGAGAGAATGGGCTTCGCACTTCTTGCTGGTGGGTTTCGCCACGGGCTCGACCCAACCTATGCAGGCGAGCCTCAGCCCCCGCCCCAACTGCACACCGACTGCCACTCGCAACGCCCGTCGCTGCAGCGCTTCACGAACTTGCATTGCCGGCAGCTGTAGCTCGAGAGGCAGCCGCGCACCTTGGCGGAGCGGCGGAAATTGCAGCTGCGGATCACCTGGCAGATTTTTCCTGCTTCGAGGCCCTGGACGAGGTGGAGCGACGCGGCAGCAGCCGGTGGGTGTGCCGGTGCGACCGGTCCGGCGGCTGATGCCGCAGTTGCTGTCAGCAGCAACACAAGCAGCAAGCGCACGAAGCCAGATATCAGGTGGCGGCACGGCATCGGTGCGCTCCAGGAAAAAACCAGTCCTGAGCGCAAGTGTGGGCCAAGGGCCGCCCGCTTGCAATCGGCCTCGCCCGATCGCCCGTTGGAGCAACCGGCGCTGTGACATGTCTGCCGCAGGCGGCTCGCCGCAGAGGGCTCTCGAGCAACACAACGCCTGAAAGCCACGTTTGCACCGTAGGTCGGACTGAGGGCGCGCTTTCCGCGCCCGATGTCCGACGGGTCGGGAGGTGTCGGACATCGCGAACAGCTACCCAGAAACAAGGGCGGGCAGAGTGGCACTGGCGGCGCTGCTCGCGCAAGGAGCGGCGGGCGTCAGTGTGACCTCGAAGCCGAGGCTCTCGAGGTGGCTTGCAAGTGCGTTGCGAGGCGGGCCTTCGTCGGTGTGTCGAGTTCGGGCGGCGGGGGAGCCTGATAGAAGGTGCCCTCCTTCAGCATGTGGTAGATCGTCACCAGGATCATGCGCGCCACCGCAACGATCGCCTTCTG
>JANNSW010000582.1:0-1953 GCA_031403055.1 Hyphomicrobiaceae bacterium
CCACATAAGGGCTCGCCGTCAATGACCGTTGTTGGCCCATGCACTAAATCGCTACCGCGATAGCCCGCCTGCAGGGGTAACAGGGGCAAAACGCCGGGCGGGGTCAGGCGGCAGCGCGGATGAGGTCGGGGAGCCGGCGGACGCTCGCCGCACCGGGCACGGCGAGGCGGGCACCGAGATAATCCCAGAAGCTGATGGCCTGTTTGGCGCAGGTTTTCATCAGGCCGAGGAACGCGTCACGGCAGTCGCGGCCCGCGTCCGAGCGGGTGCCGCCGGAGACTTTGCGCCGGGTGACGTGGGTGCGGATGTCGTTTTCCGAGCCGTTGGTATGGAGCGGTATGTCGGGCCGCTCCAGTACCGCCAGCAGATCATTCTTCTTGGCATGCAGCCGTTTCAGCAGCCGGTCGAGCGTCACGTAATTGGTCTTGGTCGTGAAGATGCCGTCGAAGCGGGCTGCCAACTCCGCCTTGGCCTCGGGCGTCGGCGTTAGAGCATAGGTCTTCAGATCGGCATAAAACTTCCAGATGCGATCACGGATCGCTTCTTTGGCGACGCGGCGGTCGTCCGTGAAAGCATCGAGTTTGTGAACGAGCCGTTCCGCATGTACCCAGCACAACGCGTGCTGGCCGATGTTGAACTGGCCCGCTCCATCGGAGACAACGACCGTGTCATCAAGCAGGCCCTGGGCTGAGATCGAGCCCCACAATGCGCCTTCGGTGGCGATGCGGACGGGATCGGGATTGACCTTGCCGCCGGCAATGCCAAGCGCCGCGAGATGCGCGGTCCAGCTTGTCCGGTCGTCGAACTGCGTCTGCTGATGGGACGTGAGCTGGTTGATCACCGTATCTGGGAGATTGCGCTCGCGCATATAGGTGACGGCGGCGTCATTGATCAGGTGGGCCGGGTCGCCAGCCGCGAGCAGCTCCAGGAAGTTCAACCGGCTCTTCGAGCCGGTCGTCGTGAAGGATGTGAACTGGTTATTGCCGATCTGGGTGCACACGCCGTTCTGCGCTTTGTGCCGCGCGCCGGTGTCATCGACCGTGATCCACGGGGCCGTGTCGAGCCCCGTGTGCAGCACATCGCGCGCCTCATTGAGAAACGCATCCTTGCCGTCGATCAGCAGCCGTACGAGCTGGCGCTTCGACACGTTGATGCCGAGGCCGGTGAGCAGCACAGCCAAGCGCGGCATCGTCGTCTGGCCCTGATGATATTGCGCGAGCACGAACCGTTTAAGCTCCGGCCCGAAGTGGCTGGTCGTGCCGACGGGCAACGGCGCCACCACGGTCTCGCCGGTCGGTAGCTGCCAGCGCTCGCGGCGCCAGAGCACCGTCTGCGATTGCACGATCAGGTCCTGGACGATGAAGTCTTCGTAGCCTTTGAACCGCGCTCCGGCCGGCACGTTCTCGCAAGCGATGACCTTGGTCTCGTTGATCGTCAGCTTGGCGCGTTTTGAGCCGCGCCTTCCGGTTTTGCGGGGGCTTTTGCCCGTCCCGGTCCCCTGTTCCCCGGTGCCTTGTTCCATGCCGCTCGGCTTGAGGCTCGGCTTGATCTGCGGCCGGCCCGTCATGCCCTTCAGCCGCGCGATCTCGTCACGCAGTTCGACATTCTCTGCCTTAAGCTGGGCATTCGCCTCCAGAACCTGTACGATCAACAACGTCAGCTCTTCGAGGCCAAGCCCATCGACGGGTTTGGGTGATTCGGCCATGAACAGACCGAATCAGAAAACGAGTCCTCAAGGAATCGTAAACGCGCCACACTTGCCCGGCGTTTTGCCCCTGTTACAACAACGTCACCGTGCGCGATGGAGTGACTGGTGACATGCGCCAAGGTCTTTCCGATCGTGAACTAGACCTCATCGTCTGCATGGATGAAGCCTCGCACGAAGATTGCATTGAGGTGGAGCTGCTGCTCACTGAGCCTTTCGTGATTGCTGTACCGCGCGTGCGCTTGGAT
>JANNSW010000583.1:0-19862 GCA_031403055.1 Hyphomicrobiaceae bacterium
GCGGCCGGCGAAGCGGGATCACAGGGGCGAGGACAGCGGCGGCACCAGCGATCGACCGCCGGTGACGCACGCGGCCTACATCGAGCCGCATGCTCCGGATGTGCCAGCACCGGCGCTGGTGCCCGAAGTGAGCGTGGTGGACGAAACGCCCGCGGGTCCGCCGCGCCGGGGCTGGTGGCAGAAGCGCGATTGAGGCTCTTTTTCTGGCAAGAGTGCCGAGCCGAGCTGGCGGTCGCGCCGGGGGAGACCCCGGCGGCTTCCAGGGAGACAGACGGCTCTTCGACGAGCATTGAAGACGGAAGCACCGTCTCGCGATTGACGGTCGGAACGGCAACGCCTACCTTTCCAGACGGGACACCCCTCCCCAACGGGGGGCATCTATCTGGAAGGATAGCGCCATGCCACGACCGCCAGCACCCGTGCGCAGTCCTGCCTGCGCGCATTTCTCTTCCGGCCCCTGCGCCAAGCGCCCCGGCTGGACCCCCCAGGTCCTCGGCGAGGCCCTGCTCGGACGCTCCCATCGCTCCAAGGACGGCAAGGCGAGGCTGAAGCGTGCGATCGATCGCACCCATGCGCTGCTGCAATTGCCCAGGGACTATGTCGTGGGCATCATGCCGGCTTCCGATACCGGCGCCTTCGAAGCCGCCATGTGGTCGATGCTGGGGCCGCGCGGCATCGACGTGCTCGCCTGGGAAAGCTTTGGCAAGGGCTGGGCGCAAGACATCCTGAAGGAGCTGCGGCTGCAGGACGTGCGCGTGCTGGAGGCGCCCTATGGTGCGCTGCCGGACTTGCAGCAGACGGATTTCTCGCGCGACGTGGTGTTCACCTGGAACGGCACCACCTCGGGCGCCAGGGTGCCGGACGGAGATTGGATTCCAGCTGACCGCAATGGCCTGACGTTTGCCGACGTGACATCGGCCGCGTTTGCCCAGGCGATCGATTGGGGCAAGATCGACGTCGCGACCTTCTCCTGGCAAAAGGCGCTCGGCGGGGAGGCCCAGCACGGCGTGATCATTCTGTCGCCGCGGGCGCTCGGCCGGCTGAAATCCTACGAGCCGAATTGGCCGATGCCCAAGATCTTCCGCCTTGCCAAAGGCGGCCAGCCGATCGCGGGCATCTTTGCGGGCGAAACCATCAACACGCCCTCGATGCTGGCGCTCGAGGACTACCTGGATGCGCTCGCCTGGGCCGAGCGGATCGGCGGCCTGCCGGTGCTGATCGCGCGCGCCGATGCCAGTGCCGCCGCGATCGACGCCTGGGTTGCCCGAACGCCCTGGCTCACCCACCTCGCGCAAGACAAGGCCAGTCGCTCCAACACCTCGGTCTGCCTCACCTTCACGCCAGCCGTCGGTACCCCCGCCGATCACATCCAGCTCGGGAAGTCCATTCCCGCCCTGCTCGAGACCGAGGGCGTCGCTTTCGATATCGGCGCCTATCGGGATGCGCCGCCGGGATTGCGGATCTGGACCGGCTGCACGGTCGAGACCAGTGATGTGGAAGCCCTGCTGCCCTGGCTCGACTGGGCCTACGCTATCGCTCGCGAGGAGATCGACCATGGCCGTTAGCAACCGGGCGAGACCAGGCCTGCGCGTGCTGATCGCCGACGAGCTGTCGCCCGCGGCGCTCGCGGTGTTCCAGGGCAGGGGCGTTGCCGCCGACCTGCGCACGGGCCTCGGCAAGGACGAGTTGCTCGCTGCGATTCCCGACTATGACGGGATCGCCGTGCGCTCGGCGACCAAGGTGAGCGACAAGGTGATTGCCGCGGCGTCGCGCTTGAAGGTGGTGGGCCGGGCCGGCATCGGCATCGACAACATCGACGTGCGGGCCGCGACCCAGCGCGGCGTGATCGTGATGAACACGCCCCACGGCAATTCGATCACCACGGCCGAGCATACGATCGCGCTGATGATGGCGCTCGCCCGCCAGATCCCGGCTGCCGACCGCTCGACGCAAGCCGGCAAGTGGGAGAAGACCCGCTTCATGGGGTCCGAGCTCTCCGGCAAGACGCTCGGCCTCATCGGCTGCGGTAACATCGGCGCGATCGTCGCCGACCGGGCGCAGGGACTCCGGATGAAGGTCGCTGCCTATGATCCCTTCCTGAGCGAAGCCCGAGCGCTCGAGCTCGGCGTCGAGAAAGTGGAGTTGGACGAGCTGTTCGCCCGCGCCGACGTGGTGACGCTGCATACGCCGTTGACCGACAAGACCCGCAACATCGTCGACGCGGCAGCGATCGCCCGGATGAGAAAAGGCGTACGCATCATCAACTGCGCGCGCGGCGGGCTGCTCGACGAGGTGGCTCTGGCGGCGGCCCTCGACAGCGGTCACGTGGCCGGCGCCGCGCTGGACGTGTTCGTGGTGGAGCCGGCCAAGGACAGCCCGCTGTTCGGCCGCGACAACGTCGTCTGCACGCCGCATCTGGGCGCTTCCACCCAGGAGGCGCAGGAGAATGTCGCCGTGCAGGTCGCCGAGCAGATGTGCGACTACCTGCTCGACGGCGCCATCTCCAACGCGCTCAATTTTCCCTCGATCTCGGCCGAGGAGGCGCCGCGGCTCTCCCCCTTCGTCGCGCTCGCGCGCCAGCTCGGCTCGTTCGCGGGCCAGTTGACCGAGAGCACGATCCGCGCGATCCGCATCGAGTATGCCGGCGATGTCGCGGAAATGAACACGCGGCCGCTGACGGCGGTTGCTCTGGCCGGCGTTCTCGCTCCCCAGCTGGAGGGCGCCAACATGGTCTCGGCCGCTGCGATAGCGCGCGAGCGAGGGATCGCGGTCGAGGAGGTCAGGCGTGGTCGCGATGGCGCCTACGGCACCTATATGCGCCTCTCGGTCACCACCGATCAGTTGGAGCGCTCGGTCGGGGGCACCGTTTTCTCCGACGGCCGCCCGCGCATCATTCAGGTCAAGGGCATCAACATGGAGGCCGAGCTCAGCCCCCATATGCTCTACCTGACCAACGAGGACAAGCCGGGCTTCATTGGCCGCTTCGGCACTTTGATGGGCGAGCTCGGCGTCAACATCGCGACCTTCAATCTCGGCCGCGACCACCCGGGCGGCAACGCCATCTGCCTCGTCGCCGTCGATACACCGGTGACCGAGGAGGTGCTGGCCCGTGTCCGGGCACTGCCGCTGGTGGTGCGGGCAAACCGGCTGACGTTCTAGGCTGGTGTGCCGGCCACAGCTAACTGTCATCGCGGACGCCGCCGTGCCAAAGGCGCGCGTCTCCGGCACGACTGGTGTCGTCCGCGATGCCGGGTGTGGGTATGGTTGAAAGCATCTCCTTGGAATGCGGCGGATCGGGCAGCTGCAACGTGCTTTTGCTTGCTCTCGACGACCTCCCTGGGGCATGATCGACCTCAACTGGATCGTACCGAACCAAAGCGGAGGCCTCGATGCGTGCTGCACTCTGGCGTACTACCGCCGTCCTGCTCTCTCTGGTAGCCCCAGCGGCTGCGCTCGCGGCGGAATGCCCCGGCAACCCCAACGCGCTCGGTGTCTCGCGCACTGTCGAGATCGATACGACCGGGGCGCCCGGCTTCGGCTTCGAGCACTACAAGACCTTCGATTTTCTCGAGAAGGGCGAGGTGGTGCTGACCTTCGACGATGGTCCGCTGCCGACGCACACGCGAACCGTGATCGAAGCGCTCGCCGCCCATTGCGCCAAGGCGACGTTCTTCTCGGTCGGCAAGCTCGCGGTCGGGTACCCGGAAGTGCTGCGCGAGGTGGTCAAAGCCGGCCATTCGGTGGGTGGCCATACCTGGTCGCATCTGGACCTGAGGAAGCTCGAAGGCAAAAAGGCGGAGGACGCCATTGCCGAGATCGAGAAAGGTATTTCGGCGGTAAGGCTCGCGGCCGGCGACCTGCGCACCGTGCCGTTCTTCCGGTTCCCGTTCCTGAAGGATTCGCCAGTCCTCATCGCGCATCTGGCGAAGCGCAACATCGCGGTCTTCTCCACCGACATCGACAGCTTCGACTTCACGCTCTCCAACGCCGACGCGCTGGTGAAGAAGGTCATGGCCAAGCTCGAGAAGGCGGGCAAGGGCATCCTGCTGTTCCACGACATCCGGCCCGCCACCGCAAAAGCCATGCCCGAGCTCCTGGCGAAGATGAAGGAGAAGGGCTACAAGCTCGTCCATCTGACGGCGAAGGCTCCGCTCGAATCGCTGCCTGCTTTCGACGAGATCGTGGGCAAGGATTACAAAGGCAATGTCGCCAACGCGGGCGGCAAGTCGCTGTCGAGCGTGGTGAAGACCGTTGGTGAAACGGCATCGACCGGCACCGCCGCAGCGACCGCCTCCGGCGGCAGCGGCCTCACGGCGGAGTAGCAGGCAGCCGCGACGACTGGGTGCGGCACTGTCAAGGAGCGGTCCCCTGACTCGGCTGCCAATCCTTGGCGTTGAGCGCAAGCGTGCCCTCCTGGAACACCCGATGATCGATCTCGGGCATCTCCATCGCGAAGGCGATCGGGGCAGGCTCGCGCGTCCATAACCGATCGAGGACACCGAGATCCTCAGGGATAGCCGTTCGCATGCTGAGGCGGAACTCGTAAGCTCCCTGCTCGTTCGCCACCTGCATCACCGTCTCATCGCGGCGGGCGTAGAACAGCACACTCTCCGTGAGGCTGCTCTTGCCCGGCAAAGCGAGTGGGGCAAAGTGGCGGAAATTGCCGCTGTTGGCATTCGTCATGGTCCAACGGCCGAGCTCGGCCGAGTAGAAGCGCTTCGTCTCCTTGCGGCGCGGGTTGGTGACCTCGAGCTCGAAGGCGAGCACGGCGCCGGTGCGCGCACCCACATTGCTGATCGTCAGCGGGATCTCGAACACCTCGAAATTGCTGTTCTGGTAGGGCGAGGAGTACTGGATCACGGCCGGCACGAACACGCGCAGGTCCGGCCGGCGCAGCGAGGTCTCCCAGACGCTGTAGGCAGAGAAGAGGAGGGCGAAGGCGGATACGATCGCCGTCAGCCGCCCGCCCTCGCCATAAAGAGCCGCATGCTGGGCAGCGTCGCCTGCCGCCGACCCGCCGCGTCTGAAAATCCCCATGTGCCGCTGCTCCCCTCCGTTGCTCCAGAAAGGAGTGAACCGGCCGAGCTGGGCGCGATGATGGCGGAGGGGGCGGATCAATTGGCCGCCGAATGCGCTTGTTGGACTTTCCCCCTATACGTCCAGCTCCTTGGCGAACGCCGCACGCTCCTGGATGAAGCGGAAGCGCGCTTCGGGCTTGGATCCCATCAGGTCGTTGACGGCTGAGAGCGTGACGGCCTTGTCGTCCTCGCGCACCTCGACCCGGAGCAGTCGCCGCAGGCCTGGCGCCATGGTCGTCTCCTTCAGCTCGCTCGCATTCATCTCACCCAAGCCCTTGAAGCGCTGCACGTCGACCTTCTTGCCCTTGAACTCGGTCTCGACCAGGAGCGCACGGTGGGCATCGTCCTTGGCGTAGGCGTGGTGGGCGCCGGACTTCAACTTGTAGAGCGGCGGCACGGCCAGGAACAGGTGCCCCTCGTCGATCAATTTCGGCATCTCCTGGTAGAAGAAGGTGATGAGGAGGGAGGCGATGTGGGCGCCGTCGACGTCGGCGTCCGTCATGATGATCACGCGGTCGTAGCGCAGATCCTCGACCCGGTAGGCCGAGCCGGTACCGCAGCCGAGCGCTTGGATCAGGTCGCCGATCAGCTGGTTCTGCGAGAGCTTTTGCGTCGAGGCATTGGCGACGTTGAGGATCTTGCCGCGCAACGGCAGCACCGCCTGGAGCTGGCGGTCGCGGGCGCTTTTCGCCGAGCCGCCGGCCGAATCGCCCTCGACGATGAAGATCTCGTTGTGATCCTCGCGCGAGAGCGTGCAGTCGGCGAGCTTGCCGGGAAGCCGCAGGCGCTTGGCGTTGGTGCGGCGGTCGAGCTCCTTCTGCTGGCGCCGCTTCATGCGCTCATCCGCACGCTCGATCACCCAGCCGAGCAACTGGCTGGCTTGCGCCGGGCTGTCGGCGAGCCAATGGTCGAAGGCGTCCTTGACCGCCTGATCGACGATGCGGGTCGCCTCCTGGGTCGCGAGCTTGTCCTTGGTCTGGCCCTGGAACTCGGGCTCGCGGATGAAAACGGACAGCATGCCGGCGAGCGAGCCGAAAATGTCGTCGGGCGTGATCTGCGCGGCCTTCTTGTTGCTGGCGAGCTCGCCATAGGCTTTGAGGCTCTTGGCCAGGGCGCTCCTCAGGCCGTTCTCGTGGGTGCCGCCGTCGGGCGTGGGAATGGTGTTGCAATAGGACGACAGGAACCCATCGTCGTCGGCGATCCAGGCAATCGCCCACTCGACCGAGCCGTGGCCGCCATCGCGCTCGATTTTGCCCGCGAACACCTCCTTGGTGACCAGCGTATTGCCTTCGATGCGCGAGAGCAGGAAGTCCTTGAGGCCACCGGGGAAATGAAACACGGCCTCGGCCGGCGTGTCGTCGCCCGCTTTCAACAGCTCGGGCGCGCAGAACCAGCGGATCTCGACACCGCCGAACAGATAGGCCTTCGAGCGTGCCATCTTCAACAGCCGCGATGGCTTCCAGGCGGCCTCCTTGCCGAAGATCTCGGGGTCGGGATGAAACCGGACTTTTGTGCCGCGCCGGTTCTGGACGGCGCCCAGCTCCTCGAGCTTGGAGGTCGGCTTGCCACGGGAATAGGTCTGGCGGTAGAGCCGCTTCTCGCGCGCGACCTCGATCTCCAGGCTGTCGGAGAGCGCGTTGACGACCGAGACGCCGACACCGTGCAGACCCCCGCTCGTGTTGTAGACCTTGCTGTCGAATTTGCCGCCCGAGTGCAGCATGGTCATGATGACCTCGAGGGCGGACTTGGTCTTGTATTTCGGGTGCGCGTCGACTGGAATGCCGCGACCATTGTCGGTCACGCAGAGATAGCCGCTCGCCTCCACCCGGACCTCGATGTAGGTCGCGTGACCGGCGACCGCCTCGTCCATGGAATTGTCGATCACCTCGGCAAAGAGGTGGTGCATAGCCTTCTCGTCGGTGCCGCCGATGTACATGCCGGGCCGGCGCCGGACCGGCTCGAGGCCTTCCAGCACCTCGATGTCGGCGGCGGTGTAGCTGGCTTCCGC
Organism: Hyphomicrobiaceae bacterium; assembly: GCA_031403055.1. GTDB lineage: Bacteria > Pseudomonadota > Alphaproteobacteria > Rhizobiales > Hyphomicrobiaceae > JANNSW01. Next base: position 7,087 of record JANNSW010000583.1, read on the forward strand.
CGTCTGGGGCTCGTCCTTCTTCCGGCCCTTGCCGGCGAAAACGCTCTCGACGCGCGCGAACAGATCGCGGGGTGAGGCCATCGGTTCAAGTCCTCCGTCACCGGGTCGCGGGCCACCGGGCGTGCGGCCACGGCGGCACTCGCGAATCCCCTGCTCATGATTGCAGAGCTAAGCAGACTTTCGTTGGAAGACCAACGAATGCCTGCTTGGATTCTTTTGTTTTCGCAGAGTTTTATCGCCAAACCGGGAAGACCACTTTGGCGAACTCTGCTTAGGTCGCATGGGAAACGGGGCGGAGGCAAGGGCGGCTGGGCGGGGCGGTGGACGGGCCTGCCCAGCCAGAGCCAGCGCCGTGGTCAGTCGGGTCGGGCCGCGCTGCGCAATGCACCGGCCGCAACAGCCGATTCTCGCCGTTGATGGCGGTGGCGGCCAAGGGGCAGGCCGAGAGCATCACGAGAACATCGATCAGGGCGCGGAGCACCACATGGTCGCCTGCACGGCTGACCGGCGGGCGCGGCTCGATCCGGTCGTGGTCGATGACGGGGATGATCATCCCCGGTTCATGGGGTTGGGCACCAGCGCAACGTCAGTGCTGGTAGAGCCAGTGGTCGCATTCTGCAACCCAGCCATCCGTTGGCAGTCCGGCACATCTCTGCTTAGCATGGCCGACACGGAGGATGATCGATCGGATGGAGGTGACAATGCTCGGCAGCGGGGCGCTCGGGACGTTCTTTCCCAAGTTGGAGTACGAGGCGCGCTGGAAGCGCGTGCATGCCGAGCTGAAGAAGCGCGGCTACGAGGCGGCTGTCGTGTTCGGACGTTCGGGTGGCACCAACGACCGCTGCGGCGACGTGCTCTATCTCACCAATTTCTTCTCGACCGCCTCCGGCCAGGGCTATGATTCCAAACTCTTCGAAGGTCGCTCCTTCAACTCGGTGCTGCTGCAGCTGGGGCAGACACCCGAGCTCCACGCCGACGAGCCGGGCCTCAGGACCGAGATTATCGCGACCGACCGGGTGGTTTCCTCGAACCGGCCCTTCATCGACATCGCCGAGGCGGTGAAAGCACGCAAGATCAAGGGCAGAATCGCGCTCGTCGGCAGCGACGTCGTGCCGATCAAGTACTGGCAGCAGATGCAGAAGGTCGCTCCCGACATCAAATGGGAGGTCGAGGACGACCTCGTCCTCAAATGCCGCCTGATCAAGAGCCCGCTCGAGCAGGAAGCACTGCGGATCGGCGGGGCGACGGCTGCGCGCGGCCTGACCCGCATGATGGAAGCCATGATCCAGGGGCGCAGCGAGGCGGAGGCGGCCTCCGAGGCGGCCAAGGAGATCGTGCGCTCGGGCGGGGCCATCCACATGCTCCCCGCCTGCTTCGGCCGGCACATCGAGAAGTTCGTCCAGAACCCCATCACCGGCTACACCCACTCCGCGCCGTCCCAGGGCGATCTCGTCCGCGGCTGGGTCTACGGGCCGATGTTCGAGGGCTATTACCTCGATCCCGGCCGCACCGCCGTCTGCGGCAACAAGCCGAGCCCCGAGAAGAAGGAGCTGGTCGAGACCGGCGCGCGGATCGTCGAGGCGATCATCGAGCAGATCAAGCCGGGCATCAAAGTCAAGGACGTGGCCTTGCATGGCCGCCGTCTGTGCACCCAGTACGGCGCCGCGTCGAACCAGATGGCGGAGAAGTGGCCGCATTTCGGGCATGGCATTGGCCTCTTCTTCGAGAAGCCCTACATCGGGCCCGACATGTGCGAGGACAGCGACGTGTTCCAGGAGGGCATGGCGCTGGGCGTCGAAGCCTTCTTTGGTCTCGACACCGTGGGGGCAGCCGGTTTCGAGCAGAACGTGCTGGTGACGGCGAAGGGCACCGAGGTCATCACCAGGACGCCGATGATCTTCTGGGATTGAGGGTGAGGCCAGCGCCGCTGCCGATCGAGGAAGGAATTCGCGTCTGTGAGCGACACAGCCGACATCGTCATCATCGGCGGCGGGATCATGGGGTCGGCGACGGCCTACTTCCTCGCAGCCGCAACGACAGGTCGCCGGCGCATCGTCGTGCTCGAGCCGGATCCGACCTACGCCAGGGCCTCGACCCCCAAGGCGTCTGGCGTGGTCCGCCACCAGTACGGCGTGCCCGAGAACATCCTGATGAGCTTATACGGCAGCGCGTTCTTCCGGCAGGCGCCGGAGCTGCTCGAGGTCGATGGCGAGCGGGCCGAGATCGGGTTCGGCGAGCGGGGCTATGTCTGGCTGGTGACACCGGAGATCCTGCCGGCGGTTGCGGCGATGCACGAAGTTCAACTCGAGCACGGCGCGGATGTGACGTTCGTGCCGGCCGATCGCCTGGGTGCTCGCCTGCCGCGCTACCGGACCGACGGGTTGGCCGGAGCGTTCTTCGGCGGCAGCGGAGCGGGCTGGCTCGATCCCTGGGGCCTGCTGCAGGCTTTCCGGCGCAAGGCAAGCGCGCTCGGTGCCGAGTATATCCAGGACAGCGCGACCGGGCTCGCCCACAGCGGGCGGCGCATCGCGGCCGTGAGCACTGCGGGCGGCAGGCGGATCGCGGCGGGCCATGTGGTCAATTGCGCGGGAGCCATGGGGGCCGCCCGGATCTGCGCCATGGCGGGCCTTGCGCTCCCCGTCGAGCCGCGCAAGCGCTCCGTCTTTCTGGCCGACTGCCGCGAGGACGTGCGGGACTTCCCGATGACGGTCCATCCCTCGAACGGCGTCTGGTTCCGCCCCGAGGGCAAGAGCCTGCTGTGCGGGGTCGCGCCTGCCGCCGACAAGGATCCCGCGACCGAGGACGACACGGTCGACTACGGGTTCTTCGATGACGTGGTGTGGCCGACCATGGCGGCGCTGGTGCCGGCGTTCGCGGCCCTCAAGGTCAGCCGCGCCTATGCCGGCCACTACGATTTCAATACCCTTGACGAGAACGCCATTCTCGGCACGCCCGCGACGCTCGACAACTTCCTGATCGCGACCGGATTCTCGGGCCACGGCATCATGCAGTCGCCGGCAGCGGGCCGCGCCATCACCGAGTTGATCCTGCATGGCCGCTACCAGACGCTCGATCTGACGCGCTTCGGCTATGATCGGATCATCCGCAACGCGCCCCTGCCCGAGCCGGCCTGTTTCTGAGGTGATCCCCGATGGCGCTGTCGATCAGGCCCAATGCCGAGCCCTTCCTGAGCCGAGCCGAAATGGCTCTCTGGTGCGATGTGCCGGCCTCGATCATCGGCGACGAGCTGAACCGGACCTCGGTCATGGACGGTGGCATGCAGCCGCTGGGCGGGGGCGGGAGCTTTGCGGGCCTCGCCCTCACCGTCGATTGCATGGTGGGCGACAACAGCGCACTGCACTATGCCCTTTCCGCGCTGGTGCCAGGACAGGTGATCGTCGCCGACGGTCACCGGCATATCGATACGGCGCTGTGGGGCTCGATCATGCACACCTGCGCCAAAGCCCGCGGGGCGGCGGCCGTGGTGATCGACGGCGCCATGCGCGATCGCGCCGAGGTGGTGGCGTCGGGCCTGCCGGCCTATGTCCGCGGCGTCTGCCCGCGCGGACCGCACAAGCATTGGGGCGGGTCGATCAACGGGCCGATCCAGTGTGGCGGCGTGCCGGTTGCGCCGGGCGACCTGATCGACGGCGATGCTGATGGCATTGCCGTCATCCGGCCCGACCAGATCGCTGGCCTGCTGGAGCGCTGCAGGAGACGGCTCGAGAAGGAGGCGTCCATTCTCGCCGAGGTCGGGAAGGGGCGGACCACGGTCGAAGTGCTCGGATTGCCACCGCCGGAGCGGATCGGTAAATAGATCATCGGCATTGGTGGCCAGGGAGGATGAATGTCATGATCGAGGTCACCGAGTTCGCCGAGCGCAGGCGACGGGCAGCTGCCGCTGCCAAGGCTCGAGGGTTGAAGGGCCTGCTCGTCTGCTCGCGCGGTGGTGGAGCGCTCGATCGCTACGGCGACGTGATGTACCTCTCGAACTTCTACTCGGCCTTTCCCTTCATCCCGGACGTGCCCGGCAATTGGACGCTGCGCGGACATGGCCTGCTGCTGCTGGCCGCCAATGGCGAGACCCGGCTCATCATCGATGTCGAGAACGACGGCTCGATCGCACTCGCCGAGCACGAGATAGTGCGCGCCGATCTGATGGCGGAAGCGGCCATCACGGCGATGAAGGAGCTCGGGTTGGAGGGCGGGCCGGTCGGTCTCGTCGGCGGCGACACGCTGCCCGTCAACACCGCCAGGCAGATCGAGGCCGGGCTCGATCGCGTCGATCTGCGCGATGCGCAGGCCATCCTTGCCGGACTGCGCGCCATCAAGAGCCCGGCCGAGGTCGCGCTGCTGCGGCGTGCCTCCCATCTTGGCAGCCGCATGATCGAGGCGATGCTGGACGCCGCCAAACCCGGCGCCCGCCATGGCGACGTGATGGCGGCCGGCATGGGCGTGCTGATGCCCGAGGGCGGCATGCTCTACAACTCGTTCATGGCGTTCGGCCGGGGTGGCGAGAAGCCGCTCTATGTCGCGTCCAGCTTTCCCACCTGGAAGTCGCAGGAGCGGATCGAGAACGGTCATTGGTTCACGGCCGGCATCTCGGGCATGCTCGACGGCTACTACTTCGACATGGCCCGCTCCAAGGCTGTCGGGGCCGCGACGAACGCGCAGGTTGCCGCCTTCGAGACCGCGATCGCGACGGTCGAGGCCGGTGTCGCGGCCGTCCGCCCCGGCATCGCCGCAGAGGATATCGCCAAGTCGGCCTTTGCCAAGCAGCGTTCGCTCGGCTTCGAGCTGACCAGCGAATTCTCCGGCATGGGCCACGGCATCGGACTCGGCTGGGATTCGCCCTGGCTCGCGCCCGGCGATACGACGATCCTCCAGCCCGGCATGGTGCTCTGCGTCGAGCGGACCGTCTCGCGCGACGGCTATGTCGGCGACTTCGAGGAAACGGTGCTGGTCACAGAAACCGGATGCGAGAAGATCACCGATGCGCGGATGCGGAGCTGGTGATGTCGATCCTTGCGACCGAGTTTACGGACCGTCGGCGCCGTGCGGCTGCTCTCGCCAGACAACAGGGCCTGCGAGGCCTGCTCGTCGTCTCGCGCGGCGGCGGCACGCTCGACCGCTATGGCGATGTGCTCTATCTCGCCAACTTCTACACCTCCTTCCCTTTCATCCCTGACCTGCCCGGCAGCTGGACCGGGCGGGCGCATGCCTTCCTCGTGCTCTCGGCGCAAGCCGAGCCCCATCTGGTGATCGACTGCCCGAACGACGGGCGGATCGCACTTTCGCCAGCCGAGATCGAGCGCAGCGATCTCGTAGTCGAGAGCGTCATCGCCGCGCTGCGCCGGATGGGTCTCGACCGGGGCAGGGTCGGCCTCGTCGGCAGCGACGTGCTGACGGTTGCGACATTCCGGGCGCTGCAGGCGGCGCTCCCCGATGTCAGCTTTGAGGAGGCCGGTCCTATCCTCGCCGAGCTGCGCGCGGTCAAGAGCCCAGCCGAGATCGCCCTGCTGCGACGCGCGTCCGCGCTCGGCTCGCGCATGATCGAAGCGATGATGGACGCGGCCGTGCCTGGCGCGTCGCATGGCGATGTGGTGGCGGCCGGCCAGCAGGTGCTGACCCCCGCCAAGGGCGTCCTCTACAACTCGTTCATGGCCTCGGGGCGCGGCGGCGACGCGCCGCAATACATCCGCTCGAACTTCCCGACCTGGGCGTCCGACACCCGGCTCGAGCCCGGCCAGTGGTTCCGCATCGGCATCTCGGGCGCGCTCGAGGGCTACATGTTCGATCTGTCGCGCTCGAAACCGGTCGGTCCACCGACCAACCGGCAGATCGAGCTGTTCGAGCACGCGATCGAGTGCGTCGAGACGGGGATCGTGGCCGTCCGGCCAGGGGCCTTGGCCGAGCAGGTGGCAGCGGCAGGGCTCGGGCGCCAGAAGGCGCTCGGCTACGACATGACGGGCGTGTTCTCCGGCCTCGGGCACGGTCTCGGTCTCGGCTGGGACAGTCCTTGGCTCGCGCCGGGCGACAAGACGGAGATCCGCCCCGGCATGGTGCTCTGCTTCGAGCGCACGATCCTGAAGGATGGCTATCTCGGCGACTTCGAGGAGACGGTGCTGGTGACGCAAGAGGGCGCAGAGAAGATCACCAATGCGCGCAGCAGGAACTGGTGAAATGAGCGTGGCCGACGACCCTCGCTCCGGCGAGCTCGCGTTGCCGTTCGATCCGGGCGCGCTCACCCCGGCGGCGGGGCTCGTCTTCATCGGTCGGATCCGCTCGCCCTGGACGAGCCGCCAGGATGCGCCCAAGAACATGGCGCGCGCCCGCGAGCGGGGATTGTCCGCGACGATCGAGATCGCTGCCGAGTACCGGCCGGGTCTGCTCGGCCTCGAGGCGGGCCAGGCCCTGATCGTGCTGACCTTCATGCATCGGGCGCGGCGCGATCTGATCGTGCAGATGCCGCGCAATGCCGGGGCGGCCTCCGGCGTGTTCGCCTTGCGCTCGCCGGTGCGCCCGAACCCGATCGGCCTCGATGTGGTGAAGCTGGTGGCGATCGACCACGCCGCCGGCGTCCTCGCGATCGACGCAACCGACTGCCTCGACGGCACGCCGGTGATCGACCTGAAACCCTGGTTTGCGACGACGGATGTCGGCTGAGGGCCAATCGTGCTAGATTTCCGCGCGAGTTGAACCACGTCAGGTGCCACCATGGCCGACGCCGCCCGCAAGCTGCCACCGATGATGACCGTTGCCGACTTCCACGATTGGCCGGGCGACGGCACCGGCACGCGCTACGAGCTGGTCGATGGCGTACTGCGCGCGATGGCACCAGCGAGCGACACGCATGGGACGATTCAGGTCAATATTGCAGTTGCAGTTCGGCTGCATCTCGACGCAACCCGCCCTGGCTGGCGTGTCGTCGGTGCGCCTGGCATCCAGGCCCGCTTGCGGGCGGACTGGAACCATCGCATCCCCGAGCTCGGTGTGACCTGCGCACCGAACCGCGCTGGTGTCGTCATGATGCCCGAGCCGATCCTGCTGGTCGAGGTGCTGTCGCCGTCGAATGCCCAGGACACCTGGAGCAATGTTCCGCTCTATGCCTCGGTGCCGTCGGTGCAGGAAATTCTGGTCGTGCATTCGACCGCCGTGAAATGTGAGGTCCTCCGTCGCACGGCCGACCAGAGCTGGCCGGACAACCCCGAGGTCACCGCCGGGCTCGACGGCACAGTTCGGCTCGCCTCGATCGACATGCTGCTGCCGCTCGACCAGATCTACCGGAGCACGCATCTCGCCGATCAGGCCCGGTAGATCCACTGCTCGGGGATCAGCGCCTCGACCGACGCGCCCGCCTTGACCACGCCCGGATGCTCGACCGCGGCCACGATGCCGCGCAGGCGCCTGGCGGCTTTGGCGAACGCGAGCTCGATATCGGTGCGGCCTTCGCCGTGCCGATCCTGTGCACCTTTGCCGGCAAAGCGGCACGGCGCGTTCTGGTCGCTCACCTCGAGGATCGCGCCGCCTTCGATCAGGAGCTTCGTGCCACGCGGCAGCAGCGAGAGACGCGGCAGGCCCGCGATCACCAGATTGGCGCCGATCGCGCGCGCGTCGATCCGGGCGAGTCCCAGCCGCTCCGCGACGAGCGCCAGCTCGTCATCAGCGACCAGCGAGACGTGGCGCGTGTTGCGCATGATGGTGCCACGTTTCAGGTAGGGCACGCGGCTGTCGGCTTTGCGGGTCCAGCCGCGGTGGCGCTCGGCTTCGATGCCTTCGAAGCCCAATGGCAGCTCATCGGTCATCTCCGTCGGGAAATCGTACGTACCCGAGCCCGACGTGGCAGCGATCAGCGTGACCGTGCCATTCAGCCTGCGAGCGGGAGTGACCTCGGGGTCGGCGGGGAGTGTTGCCCGTTTCGTCTCGGCCCGCTGCTGCATGTTTGGTCTCCCGCTGGTCGGTATGATCCGGTTGCGTGCGGCAAGCGTAAAGGTTCATTGGAGCCCTGTACACCTGCCGCCGCAGTGCTATCGTTGCACCACGATGCTTTTTCGCCAACGGCATGGGAGGATCGCCATGCGCTTGCTGTTGAGCCTGTTCGGCCTGTTTCTGTTGATGGGTGCGCCCGGCCTGCGGGCACTCGACACGGTGCCGGAGGCAGGCGCCGCCGCCCAGGCGGTGATCACTGGCCAGATCGAGGCGTTGCGCCGGGACGATGGCGCGACCGCCTATGCCTTCGCTGCGCCCGAGGTGCAGTTGAAATTCCCAACCATCGACATCTTCATGTCGATGGTGAAGTCGGGCTACAAGCCGGTCTACAAGCCCAAGGCCTACTCGTTCGCGGCGTTCGAGTCGGCACCCGGCGGGCTCCGGCAGCGGGTCGACATCACGGCCGAGGACGGCAGCGAGTGGATCGCGGAGTACACGCTCCGCCCCGACGAGAAGGGCGAGCTCAGGATCACCGGCTGCAGGCTGTTGAAGCGCGAAGGCGTCGGGGCTTGAGCTGTTGCCAGGGCCTCGAATGTGATAGGAGCATGGTTCGAGACGATTGAACCGAGGCGGAATGGCATGTGCCAGGTTTCGAAACGGCTGGAGAGGGTTTTCGAGGCGACGAAGGCTTGGCCGCTGCATCAGCAGGAAGCCGCGGCGGACGTACTCGAGCGGATGGACGATTTGGCGAGGAAGCCTTACTTGCTCTCCGCGGATGAGCGCGCCGATCTCGAGGAGGCGCTGCAAGAGGCAAGCCGTGGCGAATTTGCAAGCGACGCCGAGGTCACAGCCATGTTCGCTCGGCATGGGCTGTGAGAATTCGCTATACGCGCCGCGCTTGCACAGCTCGACGCAATCTACGCCTACATCGAGGTGCGAAGGCCGGCTGCGGCGAGTGAAGTCAAGGCGCGGATCAGGAGTAGCATTGACCGCCTGAAGCAATTCCCTCGGAGCTGTCCCGAGACGGATATCCCGGGCATTCGTATGCTTCCGGTGGCTTCCTACCCTTATCTTGTGTTCTATACGGTCGATGAGGTTGCACAGGAGGTGCAAATCTTGCGCATCCGGCATGGAGCGCAGGATCCGGCGCACCACCTGGATTAGCGAAGAGCTTGAGCCAATGTCCGTTACGCGCGAAGACGTCTTGAAGCGCCTGGAGGCTGTCCCCGGCCCTGACGGCAAGACGCCGCTCACGCGCTCGGGCGCGCTCTCCGAGATCGTCGTCCAATCGGGGAAGGTCTATTTCTCGATTCACGTCGATGCGAGCCGCCCGCAGGCTTATGAGAGCTTGCGGCAGGCGGCCGAGGTGGCGGTCGCGAGCATGCCGGGCGTCAAGGGCGTTGTCGCTTCGCTGACCGCCGAGCGTCCGCAGGGCAAGGGCAGCGGCGGGCCACCTGCCGGACATGCCCATGCGCCACAGCCTGCGCAGGCAGGCACGAAGGGGACCGGCATTCCGGGTGTCCGCCACATCATTGCGGTTGCCTCCGGAAAGGGGGGCGTCGGCAAATCGACGACGGCCTGCAACCTGGCGCTCGCGCTGAAAGTGATGGGGTTGAAGGTCGGCGTGCTCGATGCCGACATCTACGGCCCTTCGATGCCAAAACTCTTCAATCTGCGCGGCAAGCCGCAACTGAAGGACAAGCGTACGATCATTCCGCTCGAAGGCTATGGCGTCAAGGTGATGTCGATCGGCTTCCTGATCGAGGAGGACAAGGCGATCGTCTGGCGCGGGCCGATGGTGATGAGTGCGCTCACCCAGATGCTGCGCGAGGTCGACTGGGGCAGCCTCGACGTGATGGTGGTCGACATGCCGCCGGGCACCGGCGACGCGCAGCTCACCATGGCCCAGCAGGTGCCGCTGTCGGGCGCCGTTATCGTCTCGACCCCGCAGGACCTGGCCCTCATCGACGCGCGCCGCGGCGTCGCCATGTTCCGGCAGGTGAGCGTGCCGATCCTGGGGCTCGTCGAGAACATGAGCTATTTCGTGTGCGATGGCTGCGGCAAGCGCCATGACATCTTCGCTCATGGCGGCGCGCGCGCGGAGGCGGCGCGCCAGGGTGTGCCGTTCCTGGGCGAGATCCCGCTCGCACTCGAGATCCGCGAGCGCTCGGACGCGGGGCAGCCGGTGGTGGTGAGTGCCGCCGACGGGCCGCACGCGAAAGCTTATCGCGCCGCGGCGGAGGCGATCTGGCAGACGCTGCAGGCCGGCTCGGCCAGCCGCCCCGCGCCGCGCATCGTGATCGAGTAGCGCCAGCCAGCCATCACAGTTTTGCGACACGGCGGCAGGTGGCTTCACCGCCTGCGCGTCAGCGCCTGGCTCCGGCGCTGGCAAACCCTTGCCTGTCCTCCTTCGTGGCATGAACGAGCGCTGACGCTGGAGTTCAGATCTCGTTCATCGGCACCTTGATAGAACCACCTTATTGACCAGGGAAAGGAAACAAAACCTAACCCGAAACTGAGGAAGAACCAGAACATGCGCACACTGTTGAAGATCAGCCTCGTAGCTCTTGCTGTTGGCTTGGGCGCGATCGAAGCCAATGCTGGTGGATCGACTGTCAGAATCGAGCAGTATGGCTACGCGAACGGCGCCGGCGGCGCCCAGCATGGCCGTCGCAACCGCCTGACCGTCTACCAGGACGGCACCGGCAATACGAGCATCAGCACCCAGGATGGCAGCTACAACCGGACGGTCATCGGCCAGAGCGGCAACCGCAACTCCGCCGACACCTACCAGCGCGGACGGCGCAACATCGTCGGCGTCGGGCAGTTTGGCAGCGGCCACACCGTCGTCACCACCCAGGACGGTAGCGGCAACGCCGTCGGCGTGATCCAGGCCGGCCGCAACAACCATGCGACGACGACCCAGGTCGGCGCCGGCAACGTCACGGTCATCGTCCAGGACTGACGCGCCATCTCACTGCGCAATGAACAAGCCGGCGAGGGGAGATGCGAACGCTCCCCTCGCCGCAAGACACGAATTCAACAGAAGGACGACGGTCATGTCATCGGTCAGGTTGTGGCTCGCGATCGGGCTCCTGCCGCTTGCCGGGGCAATCGGCATCGGTGCGGGCGGAGGCGGCAGCGCGCAAGCGGCCGCAAGTGGCCTGCGCTGCGAGATTCGAGTGCACGAGCAGTCGGCGGGCGTGACCCTCGAAGGCGTCGTGCACGCCAATGCCGCGGTCACCGGCTCCTATCGCCTGCAAGTCTCGAAGACTGGCGGAGGCGGCTCGTCCGATATCAGCCAAAGCGGGGAGTTCAGCGCGGGCCCCGGCGAGTTGGGCTCGCTCGGCACGGTGATGCTCGGCGGCGATCCCGGTGCCTACGTCGCACGGCTCGAGGTGACGGCGGGCGGAGTGCGGGTCGAATGCAGCGAGCATTTCAGCGGCGAACTTTGAATTCTGAGGAGAATGTCCATGGTCTCGACCCGGATACTGGGAGGCGTGTTTGGCCTCGCGCTGGCCGGTTGCTTGCTGCAAATGCCAGCTCCCGCGGCTGCTGGCGGCAGCGTCAACATCTACGTGACGCCAAAGGGCGAGAGTGCAGACGCATTCCGCAAGGGCTTCCAGCTCTACTCGCTCTATCGCAACTTGAAGAACGAGGCTCGCGTCAACCAGCGCGGCAGCGGCAACGCGGCCGGCGTCAGCCAGAGCGGCAACGGCAACAACGCCCTCGTCGTCCAGCGCGGCAAGGGCCACTCGGCAACCATCAGCCAGAACGGCAACGACAACGCCTTCGGCGTCTTCCAGTTCGGGAAAAAACAGAAGGCGGACGCCGCCCAGAACGGCAACGGCAATGTGGGCTTCCTTCTGCAGGGTGGGTGGTAGCAGCGCCGCCAGGCATCACATGAGGTCGGCAAGGCGACATTGGGCCAATCCGGCGCCGCGGATCGTGATCGGCCGATCCCACCCGGCATCCCGGTCGCGCGGCAGCGCGAGCCGGGATCTTCGAGACGGGCCCCGAGTTCGTGGTGAAGATCCCGGATCCGCCCGTGGCGGTCCGGGATGCCGGGTGGATGAGGCTCTACAGAAGCCGGTCCCGCAACCGGTAGTAGGCCATGCCGAGCGCGAGCAGCTTGGAGCCGATCGCGGGCCCGGTCGGCAAGCGCCATTGCGGGATGCGCTCGAACAATTCGAGCCGCTCGGAGCGGCCGTCAATGGCGTCCGCCACGATCTCGCTCGCCAGGTGAGTGACGTTGACGCCGTGGCCTGAATAGCCCTGCAGGTGGAAGACGTTCTTCGCGGTGCGCCCGATCAGCGGCACCCGGCTGATGACGATGCCGATATGGCCGCCCCATTCATAATCGATCCGGAGCCCGGCAAGCTCGGGATAGAGCTTCAGCATGCGCGGACGCAACGCGCCGGTGATGCTGGGCGGATCGACGTTGGCATACTGGCAGAGCCCGCCGAAGAGCAGGCGCTTATCGGCCGAGAGCCGGTAGTAGTCGAGCACAATCCGGCTGTCGCTGACGGCGAGGTTTTGCGGGTTGATGCGGTTGGCGAGGGTACTGGGCAATGGCTCGGTCGCGATGACGTAGGTGCCGGCGGGGAACAGCAGACCGCCGAGCTGTTTGCGCTCGAGGCTGTGGTAGGCGTTGCCCGCGAGCACGACCGTCGAAGCGGTGACACGACCCCCGCTGGTGACGACGACGGGCTTGGGACCATGTACGATCTCGCTGACCGAGGAGCCCTCGAAGATCTGGACCCCGAGGCTGGTGGCGCCCCTGGCTTCGCCCAGACACAGATTGAGCGGATGGCAGTGGGCGTTGCGCCGGTCGATCAGGCCGCCGA
>JANNSW010000584.1:0-1580 GCA_031403055.1 Hyphomicrobiaceae bacterium
CCGAGCGTGACGGTGAACGTGCTGCAGCAGCTCGGCCTCGGCTCGGGCAAGCGCATCGGCGTGGAGAAGCAGGGCTTCTTCTACACGGTCGACGAGCACGAGACGCTGCAGCGCGACCTGCCCGGCAACAGCTATCACGACGCCACCGGGATCCTCTGGGACAGCCGGATGATCAAATCGGAGGAGGAGGTTGCGATGATGCGCCGCTCGGCCGCGCTGGTCGACAAGGCGATGCTCGCGGGCTACGAGGCGACGAACCCCGGCACGTCGGCGGACGAGATCAACGGCATCGTCAACAAGGTGCTCTTGGAGAATGGCGGGGAGTACATGGGGCTCCCGCCGTTCGTGCTGGCGGGCGAGCGCACCTGCCTGCCGCACCAGACGGGCGGGTCAAATCGCCTGAAGCAGGACGATTTGATGTACTTCGAGATCTCCGCCAGCCAGCGCCGCTACACGGCAGCGCTGATGCGGACGATCTTCGTCGGCAATCCGAAGGACGAATGGCTTCGCGCGGCCGAGGCCTGCATCGGCGCGGTGACGCGGGCGATGGAGGTGATCAAGCCGGGCGTCACCCCGCACGAGGCCGATACGGCCGCCCGCGCCGTCACCCAGCAGGCGGGCTTCGGCGACTATCACCGCAATCGTCTGGGCTACTCGATCGGCGTCAGCTATCCGCCCGACTGGGGCGAGGGCGAGATCATCTCGCTGAGGCAGGACGAGCACCGGCCGCTGGAAGTCGGGATGACCTTCCACATGCCCCCGCTCTGTCTCAAGTACCGCGAGTACGGCATCGGCTTCTCGGAATCGATCGTCGTCACCAAGAAGGGCTGCGAGCGTTTCTCCAAGCTGCCGCGCGAGGTGGTGATCAGGAAGTGAGGCGGGAGGTGGGAGTAGGGAGTAGGGAGTAAGGAATTCATTCGCTATACGCTCTGTCGATCCCGAGCGCGCGCAGACCGTTGGTCGAGAACATCGCCAGGAAGTCCTGTCGCGACACGAAGCTCGCGAGCAGGGCTTCCAGCAGCTCGGCATAGCGGATCGTGCCTGCGGGGAACGGGTCGCTGACGAGCTGGCCGAAATCGGTCGAGAGCAGCACCTGCTCGGGGCCGGTCTGGCGAATCGCCGCCGCATACTGGTCGAGCGGAACGCCGTCCTGGGTGTGGATGGCGAAGCAGTGCTCGGCGAACACGCGCGGGTCGCGGGTCAGCGTGCGCTGATCGGCGTCCGAGAGGCGGATCGAGGGATAGTGCGGGTGGGTGAGGATGACCCGCTTCACCCCCATGTCGAGCGCGAGCGGCACGAGCCGCATCACCTCGTCGTGGCGCAGGTGGCCGGTCGCGAGGATGCAGCCGTGACGGGCGATGGCCGCGAGCGTGGCGATCAGCTCGGGGAGCGGCCTGCCGTCGCCGGTGAAGGCGAGCACGGGCTCCTCCTTCGTCGCTGACGCCGTGGCTTCCGGCTCGTGCCCATGCGAGCAGCAGCCCGACCAGCGTGGATCGAAGCCGAAGCCGTGCGTCTCGATGTGCGACCTCGCATGCACCGTCGGCATCCACACGACGATCGGATCGCTGTCGGCGCGCTCG
>JANNSW010000585.1:0-8388 GCA_031403055.1 Hyphomicrobiaceae bacterium
GCGACCCGACCCAATGCGAAGCAGCAACAGGCCCTCGATCTCATCGCCGCCATCACCGTGTAGCCAATCCCGCGCAACTGGCTTCTATCCTAAGCGATTGAAGAGACAGTGTAATCTGGCTAGGCCGCTGGGGAACTTCGGTTTAATCATGTGGTCGCGGGTTCGATCCCCGCCCGGCTCACCAAGGATTTCAAGGGGTTAGTGCCCTGTTACGATCGGGCGCTCAAGATTTTTTGCTTTGGCGCATTTTCTCTCGACGAACCGGTAGCCGCTTCGCCGGAAAATGCACTAGCCCCGCCCTTTGGCGATCTCGCCCTGGATCCAGGCCTCCACATCGCCGAGCTTGCGGCCGCCGGCCAGGTACTCGGCGATGATCTGGCGCATGGTTTCGCGCCCGAAAGAGCCATAGTGCCCGCCGTGCACGGCCGTCACCGGCAAATCCCGCAGCCGCTCGAGCGAGCGGCGGAATACGGCCGGATCCGAATGATAGACGTCGTCGAACAGGGCGCCGTCATAGACCACGTCGCCCGAGAACAGGATGCCAGTCGCCTTTTCGTAGAGTGTGATCGAGCCGGGCGAATGGCCGGGCAGGTGGAAGATCTGGAAATGGCGGTCGCCCAGGTCGAGCACGTCGCCTTCGTCGAGGAAGCCGGTGAGAGAGGCCGGCTTCACGTGGAAGTCGCGATAGGAGAAGCCCGCGTAGGGGAGTGCCGAGAAGGTCTCGGCCCGCACGAAGCCGCCGTCGGTCGCGGTGTTCTGGTCGCTCGGCTGGGCCATGATCTCGGCTTCGAGCCGATGCCCGCGCCGGTCGGAGAACTCATGCAATCCGCCCGAATGGTCGAAATGGGTGTGGGTCGCAATCCCGATGAGTGGTCGTCCCGACAGCGCGGCGACCTCGCGGGTCAGTGGCCTCAGCCCCATGCCGGTGTCGATCACCAGATCGCGATCACGCCCGCGCACGTGCCAGATATTGCAGCGCAGCCAGCGCGCCACGTGGGTCTCGCGGATGAGCGTGATGCCATCGCCCAGGCTCGCGGTCTCGAACCAGTCGCGGGCGACCTCGAGATTCATGGCGTCCTGCCCGGGTCAGTGCTGTTCGAGCTTGGCGAGAATGGCCGCGAGCATGGCGCTCGTGCTCTCCTTCAATCCGGACAACTCCGACTTGAGCTCCACCATTTGCTTTTCGATGCCGACCAGCGGCCCTTCCATCCGCTCGATGCGCTCTTCCATCCGCTCGATGCGCTCTTCCATCCGGGCGAGCCGGGCATCCTGCGCCACGAGCTGGCGCGTCACGCCGCCGCGCAAGTCGCGCATATCGGTCTGGAGCACGACGAGCGTGCGGTCGATACGCGACAGCCGGCCGGACACCTCCGCATACGAGGACTCGACCCGCCCGAGCCGCAGATCGATCAGATTGGGCAGATCCCAGACGAGCGACTCGAGCTCGTTGAGGCGCTTCTCGACGTCCGACATAGGGTCAAACTCCTCACTGCAAGTCATGATACCATGACCACCGGCGGAAATCGTCCCCAATCGCCCGCAGGCGCGGAACGCAAGTCGGTTGGCATACGCCCGCATTTGGGCCACAATGCCAAATCGTCAATGGTCCGGCCGGCAAGTCGACCGGGAATTCAAGGGAGGAATGAAACCGCATGACGTGGAAACTCAAAGGGGCAGCCCTCGTTGCTGCTGCGATGCTGATCGCGCCCGCCCAGGCCGCCGAGCTCGGCGCCAAGGACGATCCGATCAAGATCCCGATCAACGAGTGGACGGGCCAGCACCTGAGCTCCCATATCCTCGGCCAGCTCCTGGTGAAGATGGGCTATAAAGCCGAGTACGTGACGGCAGGCGGCGTTCCCCAGTTCGCGGCGATCGCGCAGGGTGATCTGCACGTGCAGCCGGAGACCTGGGAGAACAATGTCGGTGAGATCTATCCCAAGGCCGTCGCATCCGGCGATATCGTGATCGTGGGCAAAGAGGGCCTCTCCGCGCGGGAAGGCTGGATCTATCCGCCCTACATGAAGGAGAAGTGCCCGGGACTGCCCAACTGGAAGGCGCTCTGGGACTGCGCTCAGGCCTTCGGCACCGCCGAGACCTTCCCCAAGGGCCGTCTCGTGACCTACCCCGCCGACTGGGGCACAAGGGAGAAGGACCTGATCGCCAATGTCGACATGCCGTTCGTGCCAGTCGCGGGCGGCAGCGAGGGCGCCATGGTCGCCGAGTTGAAGGCGGCCTACGACGCCAAGCAGCCGATGATCATGATGTTCTGGGAGCCGCACTGGATCCACGCCGACTACAAGTTCGACTGGATCGAGTGGCCAACCGATGTCGCCAATTGCGATACCGACCCCACCAAGGGCATGCTCCCCGACAAGGTCAACGACTGCGGCTTCCAGCAGGCTGGCGTGCTGAAGGTCGTGTGGAAGGGCTTCAAGGACAAGTGGCCGGCCGCCTACAAGCTGATCGAGCAGTTCACCCTGACGAACGCGCAGCAGAACCCGCTGATCCTCGAGGTCGATAGCAAGGGCCGCAAGGTCGAGGAAGTGGCTGCCGAGTGGATCGCCAACAATGAGGCGATCTGGAAGGCGTGGGTCGAGGGCGCGTCGAGCTGAGTCCGGGTGGTCCGGGGCCGGCTGTCAGGCGGGTCCCGGACCAATGAACCAGAACAGAGCCGGTCCCGCTCGTGGACAGCCGGCCATCGGGGTGGAAGCAAAGCAGGGAGCGGATCGGGGCGTGAAGAAGGGTAGTGGTGGTCGCCCTGGAGCGGCCGAGGCAAGCGATCGCGGCGCGGTCAAGCTTTCCTGCCGCAATCTCTGGAAGGTCTATGGTCAGCGGCCCGGCTACTACTTCGATTCGAAGGGCTACACCATCGAGCCCAAGCCGCTATCGGAACGGATGCGGGCAGAAGGTCACATTCCGGCGTGTGTCGACGTGAGTTTCGATGTCCACGTCGGCGAGATTTTCGTCATCATGGGGCTTTCGGGCTCGGGCAAGTCGACGGTGGTGCGCTGCCTGTCGCGCCTGGTCGAGCCGACCCATGGCCAGGTGCTGCTCGAAGGTCGCGACCTGCTCTCGGTCTCGGCCCGCGAGTTGATCGAGATCCGCCGCCACAAGCTCGGCATGGTGTTCCAGAGTTTTGGGCTGTTGCCGCACCTGAACGTGATCGAGAACGTCGCCTTCCCGCTGAAGCTCCAGGGCCTGCCCGTTGCCGAGCGCCGGCGCCGGGCCGAGCGCGTGATCGAGCTGGTCGGCCTCTCCGGGCGCGAGCACCATTTCCCACGCCAGCTCTCGGGTGGCCAGCAGCAGCGCGTCGGCATCGCCCGCTCGCTCGCCGTCGAGCCGGAGCTGTGGTTCCTGGACGAGCCGTTCTCCGCGCTCGATCCCCTGATCCGCCGCCAGATGCAGGACGAGTTCCTGCGCATCCAGCAGGTGCTGAAGAAATCGATCGTCTTCATCACCCACGATTTCCTCGAGGCACTCAGGATCGCCGACCGGATGGCGATCATGCGCGACGGCATGGTGGTGCAGATAGGAACGCCCTCCGAGCTCATCATCAACCCGGCCGACAGCTATGTGGCGGAATTCACCCGCGACGTGCCGATCGCGCGTGTGCTCAGGGCTGGCGAGGTTGCCGAGCGGCGTATCGACGGCGCAGCCGGTATGGAAAGGGTGGCCGCCGACCTGACCGTGGAGAAACTGCTGCCCAAGCTCGCGAGCCATCCTGGAGGCCTCGCCGTGGTCGGCGCCGATGGCCAGATCACCGGCATCGCGACAGCGAAATCCGTGGTCGAAGCGCTCGCCCGCGAGGCCAAGACCCGGCGTGACGACGGCGAAACGGAGACCAGCGATGCCCACAGTTGACCGCTCTGGCCGGCAATGGCTCTGCGTCCTCGCGTTTACGCTGCTGTGCCTCGCTCTGCGCGGCTACCTGCCGGCGCTCGCCAAGTATCCCGACGCCTGGCAAGTGCCGCTCGCCAGCATCCTGAATGTGGGCATGAGTTGGTTCACCCAGCAATTCGGTTGGTTCTTCCGCGACATTTCCTGGGCGCTCGACTTTCCCGTTCGCGGCGTACGCGACTTTCTCAACTGGGTGCCGTGGCCGGTGACGATCGCGCTGTCCGCCGTCGTCGCCCATCGCGCATCGGGCTGGCCGCTCGCCGCCTTCACCGTGGTCGCGACGCTCTACATGCTGGTGATCGGCTATTGGAACGAGAGCATGAACTCGCTCGCGCTCGTCGCGCTGAGTGTGCCGCTTGCCATCCTGATCGGTTTCGCCGTCGGCGTGGTCGGGTTCGCCTCGCGCCGTGCCGAGCGGGTGATCATGCCGGCGCTCGATCTACTGCAGACCATTCCGGCTTTCGCTTATCTGTTGCCCATCATCATCCTGTTCGGGTTCGGACCGGTCGTTGGACTGATTGCCAGCCTGATGTTTGCAAGCCCGCCCATGGTGCGCAATACCATCGTCGGATTGCGGGCTGTACCGCCGGAGGTGGTCGAATCGGGATTAATGTCGGGCGCGACGCGCTTCCAGCTCTTCACCCAGGTGCAGGTGCCGACGGCGCTGCGCCAGATCCTGCTCGGCGCCAACCAGACGACCATGGCCGCGCTCTCCATGGTGATCATCGCCTCGATCATCGGTGGCACCAACGACATCGGCTGGGAGGTGCTCTCGACCATGCGCAAAGCGCTGTTCGGCGAGAGTCTGCTCGCCGGCATCGTGATTGCGCTGATCGCCATGATCATGGACCGGGTCACGTCCGGCCTCGCGACCCGCCAGAGCGACGAGCTGGGGGCGACGCCGACCTGGCTCGAGCGGCACCGCTATCTGTCGGCTGCGATCGCGCTGACCGCCGTGCTGTGGGTGGCGTCCCTGCTGGTGCCGGTGCTGCGGGCCTACCCGGATGCTTGGGTGGTGGCTCCGGCCAAGCCCATGAACGATGCCATTTCCTATATCGTGCTGAATGGCCGCGAGACGATCGATGGCATCAAGACGCTCGCCTTCTTCTATCTGATGCTGCCGATCAAGGTCGGGCTCGTGCAGACGGTGAGCCCGTTCTCCTGGGGCTTCGACCTGACGATCTGGCATTCGGTCGGGTTTGCGATCCTGATGACGGCCGCGGCACTGGCGGCGCTGCGCTGGTGGTCGCAAACCGGGGCTGTCGTCGTTGCGATCTTCGGCATCGTCTTCTACTTCGGCGTCACCAATCTGCCGTGGCCAGGCTTCATGGCGATCGTCTGCCTGATCGCCCATCAGCTCGGTGGCTGGAAACTTGCCGGTGGCGTGCTTGCAGGGCTCGTGTTCCTGCTGCTGACCGGCATCTGGCCCGAAGCCATGATGTCCGTCTATCTGTGCGGACTGGCCGTGGGGATCTGCTTCGTGCTGGGGTCCGCGATCGGCATCCTTGCGGCCTACAGCGACCGCTTCTCGACTTTCATCCGCCCGATCAACGACACACTGCAAACGATGCCGCTGTTCGTGCTGCTGATCCCTGTCGTCATGATCTTCAAGCTGGGCGATTTCACGGCCCTGCTCGCGATCATCCTCTACGCGATCGTGCCGATCATCCGCTACACCGAGCATGGCTTGCGCAATCTGCCCAAGGACGTGCTGGAAGCCTCTGAATCCATGGGTACGACCATGCTGCAGCAGCTGGTCCAGGTGAAGCTGCCGCTGGCGCTTCCCGTCATCATGCTCGGCCTCAACCAGACGGTGCTCTACGGCATCTCGATGCTCGTCATCACCGCGCTCGTGGGCACCAACGATCTGGGCCAGCGCGTCTACATCGGTCTGGGTGCGGGCGACTTCGGCAAGGGCATGATCGCAGGCGTCGGCATGGCGGTGCTGGCTATCATCGCGGACCGGATCATCCAGGCGGCCGTCAAGCGGCGCCAGGAGGAGCTCGGCATCAGCGCTTGAGCATTGCAGCAACTAAATGGGGGATCGAGGATGGCTGCGACCGAGGACTTTGCCCACCTGAGCGGACGCGTGCTGATCGATGGCGACTACCGTCGCAGCAGCGCGAGTGCGGCGATCGCCGTCATCGATCCCGCAACAGAGGCACGGATCGGCGAAATCCCCGAGACGCCAGCAGCTGAGATCGACGATGCGGTCGAGGCCGCCTACCGTGCCCAGAAAGGCTGGTGGGCCAGAAGCGCGCTCGAGCGCGCCGAGGCCATGCACGAGGTCGCCAACGACCTGCTCGGCATGAAGCCACGCCTCGCCGAAGCGCTCACCCGCGAGATGGGCAAGCCCTACAAGGAATCCGCCGACGAGGTCGACTGGTCAGCCTCGGCCATCCGCTATTATGCCGAGATCGGCCGCTCGGATACCGGTCGCCTGATGGGCCCGGCTGTCGCCGGACATCTGAACTACACCTCGAAGGAACCACTGGGCGTCGTCGTCAGCATCCAGCCCTTCAACTACCCGATGACCCTGCTTGCCTGGCAGGCCTCCGCCGCACTCGCTTGCGGCAACGCGGTGATCGTCAAGCCGTCCCAGTACACCTCGCTCACCACCTTGATCTTTGCCGAGGCATTCAATCGTCACCTGCCTTCGGGTCTCTTCCAGGTGCTGACGGGCGCTGCCGACGCCGGCCGTCTCCTCGTCGATCACAAGCGCACGCATATGGTCGCCTTCACCGGCAGCGTGCCGACGGGGCGGGCAATCGCGCGCAGCTGCGGCGAGCAGATGAAGCGCTCGCTGATCGAGACCTCGGGAAACGATCCTTTCATCGTCATGCCGTCGGCTCCCCTCGACATCGCGGCTCGCGGCGCGGCCTTTGCCGCCTACATGAACTGCGGCCAGATCTGCGTCTCGGCGGAGCGGTTCTACGTGCACGAGGCGATCCACGACGCCTTCGTCGAGAAGCTGAAGGAAAATGCGGCGCGGATCCGCATCGGCAACGGCCTCGGCAAGGTCGAGATGGGGCCGATGGTTGCCGAGCGCGAGCGCGACCGTTACGAGCGCGTGCTGGCGAAGGCCCGCGAGCAGGGTGCGCGCGTCGTCCATGGCGGTGGGCGGCCCGCCGGTTTCAACCGGGGCTGGTTCGTCGAGCCGACGGTGCTGGTCGACTGCACGCCCGACATGGACATTTTCAACCAGGAGAGTTTTGGTCCGGTTGCGCCCGTTTGCCGGGTCAAGAGCTTCGAAGAGGCGCTCGAGTTCGCCAACCGCTCAGACTATGGCCTCGGGGCCTGCATCTATACCAAGGACCTGACCGAGACGATGCGTGCCGCCAACGAGCTGCAGGCCGGCATGGTGTGGGTGAATGCACCCCTCCTCGACAACGACGCCGGACCGTTCGGCGGCACCAAGAATTCGGGCATGGGACGCCAGCTCGGCCCGGAAGGTCTCGAAACGTTCCGCCAGACCAAGCTCGTCTGGATCGATCCCGAATGCACCACCCAGGATTTCTGGTGGTTCCCCTATGCCGACAACGAGGCGTTCGGCGGCAAGGGAAAAGGCAAGCACTGAGCGGGTGGCCTCAGCTCGACCGCTTGCGCCGGCTCGCAAGCACGCTCGCCAGATCGGGCGCGTCGATCACGCGATCGAGCCAGCGGTCGAGCGTTGCAGGGTCCGCACTTTCGATCCGGCCGCGGGCATCCTCGGGTAGCGGCCCGAAACGGCGTGTCAGCTGGCGGACCAGCGTCTCGGCTTTGGCCCGAGTCTGGCCTTCGACCTGGCCCTCCGCCCGGCCGGCAGCCCAGCCGGCAGCCTTGGCCTCGTCCCCATAGCGCTTCTTCAGGAACTCCATGAACTCGTTCATTCGCTCTCCTTCACCGTGGGGCGCAATCTGCTCCATGGCCGCGATCAGCGGCTCGCTCCCGAGCTTTCCCGCAATATAGTCGAGCACCGTCCGCAAAGCCAGCTCGTCGAGCACCAATATCTCGATCAGCAACGCCTCGATGTGGCGGCTGAGGTCGGGCCACTGGATGCGTTTGAGGACCAGCAGCTCGGCGCGCAGCCGCGGGTCGCTCGAGAGCTCGTCGTCCCCGATCGCGGCGAGATCGACGAGCACGTGCTCGAAGCGCGGCACATAGGCGCGCAGCGCTGGCGGGACCTCCCCGAACAGCTCGGCGAACGAGGTCGAATGCCGCCACGGCGCCGCACCGTGATGAACGACGATCGGGATGATCAGGGGCGGTTTCGTGGTGCTTGGCCCGTTGCGCTGCCACCAGTCCCAGATGCGGCCCATGTAGCGCCAGAGCTGGAGGCGTGTCAGGGCATCCGGCGCGCTCTTGTGCTCGAACAGGACATGCACGAGCGCGTCCGATCCGCCCATCAGGCGAACGCTGTACAGCAGGTCGGTCAGGTGCTCGCCGAGCCGAGCATCCACGAACGAGGCGGCGAGTGGCGCCGGCGATCCAGGCGCAATCAGCGCAGCGACG